>JACZVC010000012.1 GCA_022572885.1 Pseudomonadota bacterium
ATTTCAACCCCGCAAAGGGCACCGAGCCCGGCAAGATCCGGCCTTGCCTGGTCATGCAGAGCGACCTGCTGAACGAAGCCGGGCATCCCAGCACGACGGTGCTGCCGCTGACGACGCAGCTACTCGACGACACAGCCCCGCTGCGCTACCGCCTCAACGCGCACGATCAGCTGGCCGAGGTTGAAACCTGCTGGCGCATAGTGATGGCGCTCGATTGAATCACCGAAAGATGGATTTTGATGGTGACGGCGAAAGGGTAGCCGGGCCTTCCATCTACGGTCATTCAGTGGAGCCAAAAATCACCGTGGTGGACCTGCCTGTAGGGCTACGGGACTACTAAGTCATTTGCTTGTGCCCGTTGCCAGGCGGCTTCCAGGTCCGTGCAGGATGGCCCGTCAATGGGGATTTCGTTACGCCCATGGCGGAAACTGGAAATGCTCCGGTAGACGTCGCGGCGCGCCCGGTTGAGGCTGCCCAGGGGCCTGTGTGCCTTTAGGCAATTCCAAGGTGAGAATGAAATGTGCTCACAAAGCCACATCATTTCGCTGGTGTCGAAGCGCTGTTTGGGTATCGTGAGGGTGCCTACCTTCACGGGCTCGGACAGCTTCTTCGACCAACTCACGGCCGCACGCTCCACTGGCATTTTGTATGGGTGCACCTGCCGTTGCACGTAAAAACCCAAGATCACGTCCCCTTGCTTCAGTTGTTTCCGCAAGCCATGGCGCAGGAAGTCACGAGAACGGTCTTTTTCCACGGTCGGCGACGCAGACTTCAGCTCAACCTGAGCGGACTCCAGCTTGAACGATTCGAACTTGACGATGAACTTGACGGCCAGCTTGTGGTTGCGCACACCGAACCGGTAAGCAGTAATGCTGTTCCAGGTGATTTCCGTCAGGATCCTATGCCTTTTCACTGAAAGGAGGAGGTTGCGAATGACATACCATCGCCACGGTGCGATTAAGCAGTAGGCGAAGTAGATGAGTTTGAAGATACCGCCGCGTGTCACTGAGAAAGTCAGGTATTCGTACTGGCCGATATTATTCACAGGGAAAACATCGTGACTGACCAGGAGAAAGTCCTGCTCGTTTCGGGAAATACCATCGTGTTCGAGTCGCTCGCCGGGTGGATGGCATATCTTGATCGCCATTCCACGCACATCTGGCTTGCCGTCCGGTTTAATGGATGGGCTGGAATTCGAGAAACGCACCCAGGCATCGTATTGGCCGTCTTTGGAATCTTTGGAAAACAGTCCCTGGCGCAGGTCTTTGGGTATGTCCGCAACAACCACCTTCAGCCGGGCCTTGACTAGGCCGTGGTGTTTTGGATGGGCATCGCGGCGTGTATCACCAGCCACGTAATCTGCCTTCAGCATGTTCAACAGGTTCCTCGCAATGCGGCCTGTGTGCTGAAACTGTGACGGTTGCGGGTATTCCTCTCCCAGCCTGAGGCTCTTGGCATAGCTCACCCAGGTTTCGATCTTTTCAGGTATGAAGGCCGACAGCGTAAACACCAGAGCCAAATAGGACATCAGGAATTTCCAGATCCCCCTTGATACGGGAGGGAGCCAGTACAAAAGGCATTTCACCATCACCCACAGCGCCGCCAGGACGACGGATAGGTATGCCATCGTCATGACGATGATGCGGAGCGCGACGATGATCAAGCCTGCCAAAAAATCAAACGTTCTCGACAGGAGTTTGCGCACCCAGTTGAATACGTCGCTCCCGATTTTCATGAGTGCAGCGAACAGGATTTTCATGAGACACCGAACATGGCTATGGCGTCGCCGATGCGGGGTATATCCGGCTGACAAAATCCGTGTACTTGGTCAAGCCGGTACCTTCGGCTGTACCTTCTGCGCGGATTTTCTCGATTGCGGCCAGGACCTCCGGATTGCCGATCATATCGTCGTGCAGATCTTGGTTCTTGATGGCTTCCAGCGCCCAGATCTGATGGTCTGGATCTGGCAAAGGCAGGTAAGACGATTCAAACAGGATCATGCCGTCGCCGTTGAACATCCGGCCGCGACCAGGCTTCGCCTGGCCGCTGATTTCCCAACCACTGCCTTTGTGCTGGCTGACAGACGACCAAGTCTCCTTTGAGCCGATACCAACAATGAGGAACATACGCTCTTTGAGGGCTTCATCGGCAAAGGAGAGCTCAAGATCCAGGTTTTGGTACCAAGCTTTTGCCCACTTCAGGCAGTCTTGGTTGGGGGCCCAAATTTCTTCAGCCTGGCCTTTCCGAGGTTTCTTATTTTTGAGCCGGCTTTTCCAGAGAGTTGGGTCATAGAGATCGCCGCCCTGTACTGGATATTTGAGATCGAGGGTGCCGCCATTCATCGGCAATTGTTTCAGCCATTGCTCGGCGGGTGCCAGCACCATCTGGTACATGCCAGGCATGGTGGTTGCGATGTCCCTCAGTTTTTTATCGCTGAGGAAGAAATTCAATTTGGAAATGGTTGTCTTGCCGTCCTGGATGGTGCTGATGGCGCTCAAAAGCCCCCTGAAGGGCGGTGCGATGAAGATAATTTTGCCGATCTGGTCGTGGAGTTTTTTATTGTCCTGTAAAAACTTGAGCACGACGCAACCGCCCATGCTGTGCGTGACCAGGTCCACCGTCTCGATACTTTCTTCGGCGTCATAATCCAGCAAATCATTAAAAAACAGCTTAAGGCGCTTCGCTTCGGTCTCGATACGGTCGCGCCAGTCGTAGGAAAATACGCCCGGCCGCAGGCATTTCAGGAAATTCCGGTAGCCTGGGGATAGCACTAGCCAAGATCTCATCGGTGCCCTGGCCATTATGTAGTTGTCCACCCGGTCGTAGGAGCTGTTTAGTCTGGGTTCCTTGAAGCCCAGCCGAACAAGCTTGCTCGGGAAAACGATGACGCGCGGGTCAAACCAGAGGGTCTGTTGTCTGCGGGCATCCCAAAGCGTACTCATCATAAACCCGGGTACAAACAGCAACGGGCGTTTTTCTCTTTCCCGATCGACGGTCGGCACTTCGCCAAGTATGCGCTGAAAACCCCACTTCAGCCCCGGCCGGGGGCCAACGGTCCTTTCGATCCAGTTCGGCCAAAGCCGTTGCTTGTAATACTTGTGCTTGTACAAGTCTTTTGCGCTGTCAGACATTGCAGGCTACCTTTAGATACCGGCCAGGTAGCGCAGGGCGCGAATGCCGGGCATGAAGAAATAGGCACCGCCGCGGACATGAACGAAACGTTTCAGGCCGTCGAGTCGCCGCTGGACCGGCTCTTGCTGGATCGTGAAGTGGCCACTCGGCCATTTCGGGCGGAACGGAGAACCGGGCAAGGGATCGACGACATTTTTTGATGCGCTATGATCCCCCATGATCGGGTCCGGGTCCTCGGAAAGGCCGCCAAATTTCGGACTCATGATCCAGGCCGATTGAATGGACTCAAACTGCCGGGCGATATTGGCATTGAAGCACATGAAATGCAGTCCCCGGACCAGTTCACCTGGATTGTTGTCGACCACCGTGTCTTTGGCCCCCCATTTATTTCCCCACGCTTTTTCCGGACATATGGTAGTCCCGTTTCCCTTGATGAAATCCTGTCCCGCCAACGGCGGCCCATAGGCCCGGCCCCGGCGGATGATGCGGTGATGCCGGCCGTGTACCGAGGACTTTTCAGATGCACCAGGGAAAGAATCTCGGGGATTGGTACGGCGCATGTGTGACCCGAAGGGGCAACGGAAACCATAGCGGTCGATGTCATAGAACCCGAAGCCGTCTTCGTCTTGCAGTGCAGGATTGTCCGAAAACGGCGCCAGTACCATGGGGGCTCCACTCGGCCAGCGTCCGACCATCTTGGACGCCAGCCAAGTACCCTGCTGTACATCACCAGTGACTTGTTCGCGCACGAATTTCCAGAAACCGGGCACATCCTGGGACAATTGCCGGAACACCAGGAAGCTGCCGTTGCGGCCGAAATGATTGTTATTCTTGGTCTTGGGTGGGATCGGGAAACGTTGGTATATGTTGGGGTAGCCGAACAGGAACTCGCCCGCATCGATGACATTATCCGGTCGGCCACTGACGCCAGATCCTTTTACCACAGGCTGAGCAATACCGTCGCGGAATCCGAAATGTTCCTTACGCCCGGGTAATAACCGCGTCGAAAGTACCCGGACAACCTTCATGCCGTTTTCCTGGAAATCTTTACCCGATTCTTTTTCATCCCCAGATGCCTCGCCCCCAGGTGTTCCACCCCACGGGGAGGCCGTTTTGAAGCCGACATCCCCACCAGCGACTTTGTTGTACAGATTTGCCAATTGCGCCTCGTCCGGCGCATACAGCATCACTAACAGGTGGATCTCCTTTCCCAGATCGCCGCGCTCGAGTTCGTCGCTGTCATAGCCCCAGACCCATTTGTAAGGCGCGCTTTCACCAATATCGCCCAGCAATCTCTGGCGATGATGGATGTGGGGGGAATCCTCGGGATGCTCGCTCTTACCGTGATCCTCGGGTCCGACCATGCCCTCATGGAACTGCCGGGATACCTGTTCGAAAATGCCCTTGGTCTCGTCGAATTTGTCCAGTCCCGGGCGGGTGAAGGCGATATTCAGGCACCGGTCGCGACGTAACTTGACGGGCTTTCGCGTGGCATTCGTAAAGCTGGTTCGCTTTAGCCATTCCCGCAATCGATCGACATCAGTGATTTGCAACAAGACCAGGCAGGCGGCATCCATTTCCTCGTAACCGCGGAGGATGATGCCCTGGATGTCTTCGCGTTCCAGTTCGCTCATAATGCTTCCGTGGTGCCGCCAAACAGCCGTAGCCAGTTCTTCGCCTCGTCCGCAGTCATTTTTTTTCTGTGCAGGGCTTGCCTGATTCTCGAGTTACGATTGATCTCGATGATGGACAGGTAGGGGTAGGCGCTGTACCAGAGGTGGGTCTCGATCATTGAATTGCGGGAATAGGCCTTGAAGGCTTGTTCGTCCTTGGCGCCCTTGGTGATCAGCCAGCGTGTACGGGGAAAAGCATGGGCGTGGGTCCAGATCAAGGTCAGCCCAGCCGCCGCATTTTCGACGAACTCGCTGAGGTAGTTCTCCCAACTGCTGTTGTAATTGCTCATGAACAGCAAAACGGGCGGCCTGCCAAAAATAGCCCAGCGGGCGAAATGGATCGAAGAAATACCACCCAGCTGGCCCTTTGTGTCACTGAACCTAGCCACCCAGCGGACAAACCACAGCACCAATTCCAGGCTAACAAGACGAAATAGCCCGGATTTGACCAGGATGGCGCTGGACATTGGGTTCTGTAGGATGTGCTCTTCGTTTTTGACGAACTTTACCGGATCGGGCTGAGTCAACTCGTCGTATTCGTCATTGATCTCGTGCCAGTTCAACACAACGACGAGGTAAAGTAGAGGGCCAAACACGGCGAGCAGCGCCCAACCAGGATCGAACGCCCCGGTCCATGACCATGCAGCTGAAACCCCGAGCAGCGCAGCCAGCGCCGGCACCGCCGCGTAAACAAAAAAGGCAATTAGCGGCAGGCCCAGCAGGAAGCCGACGTAGGTGACCAAGAAACCGGACAGTCCGGCATCCGTGATTAATCGCGTCAGCCAGGGAAGTTGCGGTGGTGGTTCGTCTTCGGGTTTGAATCCTTTTTTGATCTCCTTCCAGACCGCAACCGGGTCGCGTTCCTGCCATTTTTTTCCGGTGAGATGGTCGGAAATGTTCTGTCGAAGTTCTTTCTCGTACTTGATTTGTTTTACCGTTCGTCCGCGTGCGCCGACAAAAGGCGCATTGGCATAATCCCGGCCACGGTGCTTACTCATGAATTTGCGCAGATTCTCGCGGTCGCTGTCATCCAGGGGCAGGTTCGCGATTTCATAGTTTTCGCAAAACCCGAAAACAGAGTTGAACATCTCGTGTAGTTTGCGGAATCTGGCGGGATCATCCTCCTCTGAATGGGAGTCTTCGGCATTGGCCTCTTGATTACCGGTTTCTGGTGGTAATAAGTCCAGCAGATGATCTTGACCGATCTCGTCGTACCAGGTTTCGAAAAGTAACTGTGGTCGAAAAACGCTCATATCGCTGCGCTTGACGTCGATGATGACAAGACGAGCGAAATGCACGTTCTTCACAGCTTTGAAAGGTGAGTCTGGCTTGGTGTTGCCCGCGGAGCTATACCAGTCGTGCCGCAGTTTGTATAAAGCTTCCTGGAGTTTGCCTTCCATGCCGTCCTTGATCGACACGATCACGGATAGGAAAGTCTGCTGGATCGGTCGTCTGTTTTTCCAATTATTCATGCATCCCCGACCCACCGACCAATGCTTTTTCCCGGAATTGATCAGTTGTTTTTCGATGGTTTGAATGCTGTCTTGTTCTCCTTTAGTTTAGACTATGATTCGGGTCTTCGCTTCGCAAGCCGAAGAATGCGTGATATCTGTGAATGACCTTGCGAATCAAGCGATTCAGCGATTTCCGGGTTTTCTGCTAAGCTAAGCTGAATGTCCGCGTGATAAGAGAAGCGGAAAATGGCCGACAACCCTCCCCGGGAAAAAGTCTCACTCTTGGCAGAGTTGCAGCGCCGCAAGGTGTTCCGGGTTGGTGCGGCCTACGCTTTTATCGGTTGGCTTTTTATCCAGGTCGGCGCAGATATTTTTCCGGCGTTAGAATTCCCGCACTGGGCGTTGCCACTACTGATCTGGCTGGTGCTACTGGGTTTCCCGGTTGCGCTGGTGGTGGCATGGGCCTATGAGCTCACATCCAGGGGAGTGGAATTCGATCAGCGCCCGATGAGTTTCCGGGTCGCCAGAATATCGAAGGTTATTCTGGTGCTGATCATCGGCCTCACCGTAAGCATCATTGGTTTCTCCGTGTTCCGCTACCAGGCCGAGCGGTTGACGCAAATAAATTCCCTCGCTGTGTTGCCGTTCAAAAACCTGAGCTCTGACCCCGCCGGGGTGATTTTCGCGGAAGGCCTCGCGGAAGAGTTGCTGAGCCGTTTTTCCAGGATCAAGGCACTAAAGGTGCCGGGCCGACGCTCCACAAAATTGGTCGCCGAGCGAAGCCAGGACTTGGCAGAGATGGGCAAAACCCTGGGCGTTCAAGCAGTACTGGAAGGCGGCGTGCGTTGGAGTTCCGGTGGAGGCAACGAGGCCATCGTCAAGATTGACCTGCGGCTGCTCAAGGTGGCCGACGGGCTGACCATCTGGACCCGTTCCTATACCCGCAGGCTGGATAATATCTTCGAATTACAGGAAGAGATCGCCACCGAGGTGGTGGGCGCCCTGCAGGTGGAGATGCTAACGGCAACCGGGAGCACTGTAAAACCGACATTCAGCGTTGAAGCATACGAACTTTATCTCAAGGGGCGCGCAGCCTATTACAAGCGGGAGTATGCGTCCATGATCCAATCCATCGCGTACTACGAACAAGCCATTGCAGTCGATCCGGACTTCGCCAAAGCGTACAGCAGTCTGGCAGAGGCTTGGGTTCTGCTGGCCATGTGGGGTTACGTGGACGCTTCCGAGGCGATGAGAAACAGCCTGCGCGCCGCCCAGAGAGCGCTACAACTTGATGATAGCCTGCCGGGTACACAGGTTGTGCTGGGTTCGATTGCCCACTGGCATGAATGGAACAACGAGAAGGCCGAACCGCACTTTCGGCGCGCTATTAAACTGGATCCGAATTACCCGACCACGCGCAACTGGTATTCGGTGTTCCTGGCTCATACCGGCAGAGCAGAGGAGTCGCTGAGTGAACTGGAACTGGCGTTAAGGCTGGATCCGGTCAATCCCATCATCAATGCACAGGTCGCCTACACCTATCTGCACGCCGGCCGTTTCGAAGAGGCTGTAACCAGTGCCCAGAACGCCGTCGAGCTGGATCCCGGCTATATTCCCGCGCGTTATTACCTTGGCTGGGGTTACCAGATGACTGGTCAGTTCGAGGATGCGATTAGGGAATACCTACAGGTAGCGCAGCCGCTTCCCTTGTTCCGGCAGGTGCTGGCACAGGCTTATGCCGCAGCCGGGCGCCGCGAAGAGGCGATGCCCATACTGGATGAACTCATGGAGACCCGCGAGCGGGGCGAATTCTATGTTCCGGCGTACTTCACCGGGGTAATTTATACTCAGTTGGGGGACTTCGACCAGGCCTTCAAGTGGTTGGACCTGGCTGTTGAAGAACGCTCGGTTCAGCTGGCCAAGATCGAGTATGACCCCTACCTGATCCCACTTCATGACGATCCTCGCTTCGACGCCCTCAAAGAAAAGATTTGGCCCGATTGAAGCGTCCACGATAGTAGAGTCAAGGTAAGGAACTCGGTAACCGGAAAGTGGGAAAATCGGCCGTTTCCTGCATCCCGTAAATCCTTTGCAACAATTGGTTTTTATTGGATTGAAAGGCAATACCAAAATCGGACAGTCGGAGAATCATAGCCATGCATTACGAATATCAAGGCTGGATGCTTGCAGTTCTCATAGCGTTTGATCAGTTTGGCAATGCGATTGGTGGCGGCAACCCAGATTCTACGATCTCCGCCCGAGTGGGCCATTTCTCGGAATTTACTTCTCGCAAAGATTTTCCTGTGAAATACTCCTATTGGAAGACACTCGAGTGGATAATCGATCTTTCATTCTACCCAATCGATGGTGCAAGACATTGTTACCAAGCAGCGACAGCGGATATACACGGTCGTTACGAGCGTGGTAACGATATAACCCAGTTCGTGCTCAGCATGATTATTTTCATGGTATGTCCATTAATCGCTATCGTGCTATGGCTACTGTCGCCGTTCTTTCGGTCCTCCGGGTAACTAGCTGATAACAGGCAGGAAAAAAGCCATCCTGGGACGGCTTTAGACTTTGTGTTGGTGGAGGCGGCGACTACCGAATAATAGGTGTAAACTATTGGATATAAAGTGAAAGTGTAATTCTCGTGTTTGCAGTTGCCCCCAATGTTGCCCCCGCCTGTTACATCTTGCTACCAGTCATCTCTGAATACTAATATGTCCGTTATCGATCCAGGTTATCGTGTGTCAAAGGGGACATAACGATGTATAAGGTCGCATTTGCCTTGATTCAGTTATTCCGCTTTCTTGCTGTGCCGGTCGGTGCTTGGCAAGTCTTGGGCCTCTTGCCAGTCCTCAGTTGGTCCTCGGCGCCGGGCCAAGTTGCAGCTGGTATGTGGTTCATGGTCGGTATCAAAGTGTTCGTCTTGGCTATTTGTCTGCTCGTATTCTTTGGACTAAAGCGGGTAGCAACATCGCTCCGCACTCGTATTACGGAGCAAAGCGCAGGTGCTTCAACTTGATTCCTTAATAGTTGGCTGGAGAAACGAATGTCAAGCTGGGCCAATTCTAGGTTTTTTTGATGTCTCCACGATAGGCCGTGTAGAACTCCCTAGAGCGAAGAAGTCATTGAGGAACAAATGCTGTGGAACAATATAAGAAAATATTTTTTGGCCTATTATTTCTCTTGGCATTAATTATCATTGCGTGGCTTAGTGGGTCATCTTGGTCCCCTTTAAACCTCATTTTCGGTCCGCAGTCCTCTGTTCATACGGAGGCACCAAAAAGTAATTCCCGCGACCCTTTTCTGATGGAAATCGTGCCAAAGCGGTACCCTATTCTTGTCCAGTGCTTGCAGAAAGGATCAGAAACAATACAGTGGGTGGCGCAGTCCGGCGAGAAACAGCAGGAACTTCTAAGTTTCCAGGAACCCAATAGTTTGGCTATCGAAACTACGATTTTCGTTGGTACCGCACCTAATTCATCTTCCTCCTCCACGCAGCAAGTTTTGGTAACGATGATCGATTCAACCGGCGATGCGAAAATGGATCAAGTTGTCTATCTTCTTCCAGGAGGTCAGACGCACAAATATACAGAGCCATTTGACGAAGCATCTCAGTTCCTTTGGGATTCTGGATTAGCGATGGCCTTCAAACTGAGTAAGTGTTTTTGAGAGTTTTGACAGCCACGTTATACAGACACCAATAATCGGTGCTTCCATTTACTTCGTTATTTGCCGGCGTCTTAGGACTTTTTTATAGGGCGGGGTTGGCTGCTTTATACTTGTGGTCGTTGATAACTTATGTGATTGATTGAGTCCGTGTCAGAACGATTGCTCTATTCTAGCTTCTCAAAAGCAGATATGCGTGGTCTCGACATCGAGCAATATGTGGCCTTCCGGGCAAACTAGCTGATCATAAAAACAACTGATACCGACGTGGCTTTCCGTGATAATTAGGTCTTTCTTCCGGAGGGTGGATTTACACTCCAGACAGGTCACCTCCGCTTGGCCTTTTTGAACCAAAGCGATTGCCACAAATTCAAATCTGTCCCATATATGTGGTACCTCTGTTGGTTCCCGAGTCTCTTTACTGCGTTTGCGTATCCAGTTAAAAATCACGCTGTCATCAGAGTTGGAAAGATATGGGTAGAAATTCAGATCGTCCTTAAGGATCTGTTCGATATCGGCTGCTTGAAAGAGAAACTCGCCACCGTTGTTTTCATCCGATCCGCAGGCCGGCCGATAAAGAATGAGTTCACCACAAGGCGGTAGATTGTGCCGAAGCCGGTCCCGTTCTCGCCTCCTGTTTATCATCCCAAACTCGTCATTGGCCATGAACCGTTCGGGATGTATCAAAGATTGCGGTTTTAAGGCCAGGAGGGGCCATAGAAGCGTAGACAAGAAGAAATCGAACCAATGCTCGGCCTTTTTGAAGTGCCAGTCATAGGCATCGAGTTCATAGCGCATATGCCAGCCGAGGCGTATTGCCACATACAGCGCGCCGCCAATATATGCAAAAAGCAGTAGTTTCAATGGCTCGAACGTCACAGGGTGTCGGTGAGGCCTCTATTCGTGTGTGTAACAATTCGTTACGATTACTGTACAATGTAACGCACTTCACACCATAAGGGCAATCAATGGCCGGACTGAAAACAGCGACTCTCAACCTGCGCATCGACCCGGGGGTGAAGGAGGCTTTGCGGATAGCAGCGAAACAAGAGCATCGAAGCATTGCCAACATGATCGAAGTGATGATTCGAGCACACTGCAAAGAGGCGGGCATCCCGGTGCCGGAGCAAGCCGAACTTTTCCAGGAAGAGAGAAATGAATGAAAAAGTCATCAGGGCGCTGGTTGAGGCGGGCGCTGTGCGGCAGGTACGGATAATCGCCAACCAATCAAGTTTCCACATAAGAATAGAAACAGCCAACGGCAGTAACGTCGCTGAAACATTGAAGGGCAAATTGAAGACCTGGGCCACATTAAACGCGGCGGCAAAATGGATACGCTCACTGGGGATCGGGGAGGCAAAACTGGAGCTTACCCATTGGAATCCGGACCAGAAGGCCATGCCGTTATGACGAGTATCTTGGACGGCCGCGGGTCACCCACCCGTACCCGATCTCGCCTTCGTGAGACCTAGCCCTGCATACACCGATTCCGAATTCATACTGGGCAGAAACCGGCTCACTTCTGGCCGGCGAGTACCCGGGCATGCGTTCTGAGCACCTGTCAAAGTCGAAGCTGGCCAGGTTTCTTGATTCAGGTGTTACATACTTTATTGATCTCACCGAAGCGGGAGAACTACGCCCGTACGAACCGGACTTGGAAAGGCTTGCAGAAGATCGGACTATCGATGTCTGTTATCGGCGCTTTCCCATACGAGATGGGGGGGTACCTCCGCACCAGGATGACCTACAACAGCTCCTGAACACTATTAAAGGCGCCTTGTGCGCGCGCCATGTCGTGTACATCCACTGCCTGGGTGGAGTAGGCCGTACAGGTCTGGTTGTCGGTTGTTATCTTGCAGAAAAACATCGGAGCGGTCGGCAAGGACTCGCGAAATTGCAGGATTTCTGGACAGAATGCGAAAAATCAGCCTATCGGCCAACAACGCCGGAAACTGAAGAACAACGCCAGTGGATCCTGGCCTGGGGGAGTGTGTAAACCGCGCAATAGCGGAGAAAACGAGCCCGATGACCACCGTGGGTGTTAGCCGCTGGACGTTTAACAGGTGGTAGTTTGCCCGTATTTGTATATGATGGTAATATACAAATATGATTGCCTTGACGAAGATCACGGGCTTTGACTGGGATGAGGGAAATACTCGAAAGAACGAGAAACACGGTGTCTCGATGGCGGAGGCGGAGCAGGTTTTTTTTAACGCGCCATTATTGTTGCTTGAGGATGTGAAACATAGCAACCGGGAGCCACGCTTCCACGCTTTGGGGAAAGCAGATGATAAACGTCTGCTGCACATTACTTTCGCCCTGCGCCACGAGGGGGAAAAAATTCGAGTGATCTCAGCCAGGGATATGCATCGGAAGGAGCGAGCAATTTATGAAAAAGCGACGTAAAGCGGTACCGGAATTCGCCAACGAGGGCGACGAACGGCGTTTCTGGGAACAGTACGATTCCTCCGACTACCTCGACTGGACTCAGGCGCAGCAAGTCGTCATGCCCAGGCTAAAGCCGACGACCAAGACGATTTCGCTGCGTCTGCCTCAGCATCTTCTGGACTCCATCAAGATTGCGGCCAATGCTCGCGACGTACCCTATCAATCGCTGATCAAGGTGTGGCTGCAAGAGAAACTGCATAAGCACTGACAATCTCCGGCAGACACTTCATTGCTGTAAAAAAGCCCGCCACAAGGGCGAGCTATGTTGTTGGTGGAGGCGGCGACTACCGAAAAATAGGTGTAACCTATTGAAAATATAGAGAAAGATAAATTCGCATTACTTGAGTTGCCCCCAATGTTGCCCCTGATTATCGTGTGTTGCTGCCGATTTTTGCCGCGTATTTCTGGGTTTGCTAGCGATCCAAAGCGGACATTATAGAGTCTCGACCTTCCGCTGTTCCTGATCGTATTCCCAGACTTCCACATCAAGTGGGATCAGATGTCGGTAGGTTCGGACGTAATACTCGGCAAGTGATTCACCCGTCTTCGCACGAATATCGCGTAAGACAAACAAAATTTTCCTATACTTCGTCGGCGCAGTCGCGAAGTAATACATAGCCTCATTCCAGACTGTCATTTTTGCGCTGGGCACGTTGTTCCCGCTGGTCCAGCAATGGGACTTACATTCGACAAGAATTGGAGGATTAACGGTCCCCAAGTCAAAGTTATGGGCCTTCTTTTTCTCACTAATACGGACATCTACCGAAAAATTCTTTTCGACAACGATACCTGCCTCAGCAAGAACCGAGGCAGCCACTTTTTCAAAGTCACTGCCAACACGGGCGTTGCTTATGGATCCTACTCTTTGAAAATTTGCCAAGTCGTTACTTTCCTAAATTTTTCAGCCATAACCTATCGAGCACCAATTCGATGCAGTAGTCAAACATGCTTCTGGACCTTGTCAACTTAGGCCCCTAATTATCTAGTCTTCATTTAGCAATGCCTGAAGCGACTTAATATCATCTACCAAGTTGTGGAATCGCCATGCAATGCCCCGTGTTTCTCCGTTCCACTCGAATACGCCAATTTCTTCCAAAACGACTCCAAGATAACTCGCGCCTTGCGCGTGCGTGGTATCGCCCGGCCGTAATTGATAAATTGTTGTGCCCAATCCCAACCTCTCAGTACCGGAATACATTGTTTCTACATTGTTGGCCAGTGGTATCCAGTTTTCATTGAATGCGGTATGAAGTGAATGGATGATTGTGAGAATTTCTTCCAACGAATAACTATGCCGCATTCCAGATTCGCTTTGGATCAGTAATTGTCCATGTTTAACTGACCAGTCAAAGTTTCTAGCGCGGCCACCACCGTGAGTAACAGACATTGGTAGTTTCCTTACAATCTGCTCGATCCCAATAATAATCTATTTGAGCAACCGCTCCTGGCCGAAGGCGGACTGTCAAAAATCGGCTTTTGCTCAAATCGAACGTCCGCTATACACCCGGAAGCGGACATTCAGCTAATATTGCCACGAAGGGCCGCTAACGACTGCGATTTCAATCGGTCGACGCAACACTTTAACTAAAACGCAGAAGATGGCGTGTATGCTGATGAATCATAAGGAGACGTCGAGGTCTTCACGGGGCAGAGAAAGTGGAGCTGTGGGACCGCTGAAAGCGAGCAGGGGCGCTAAAGTCGATTGGGCGAGCGTTTGACAAACCTTCATCGTCTGGTTATCACCAGTTGACGCCGCACAGGGGGATCGAAACCCCAGCAGAGAGGATTAACACAGGTGTTGCGTCGACCGGTTGAAATCGCAACCCAAAGCCGACCTTCAACATTATGCCGTTTTGAGCTAGCGTCCCATGAAAGTGGTCGTGATTCGCGTCTTTCTCGCCTGCTGCGGTACGAAAGGATACCGTGACTATTTTTCCATCCATGATGTTGTCGAAGACTTTGATGGCTTTGAAGTCCGTAGAGCCGGGATTGTCTTCCTCTATTCGAATTCGCGCTTTTTCCTTTATTTCGTCGAGATTCATGTGTGTCTCCTTGAGCCGGTCGGGAATTGGTGGGCTTGAAAGATTAAACAGCAGGCAAAATGGAGCAGGAAGATTTTCTCATATAACCTAGTGAATAGCCGCTTTCAGCGCAGGTACACGGCGAACTGCTCCGTGATCGTCTACTGTCAGCGTCTTATGGTCGCATCCATGTCGATCAGCCGATTCTTGAGGGCACCAAGCCGTTTAGCAGGTACATGGATCGCATTTGCGGCGCATTGTGCGCCGTGAGACAGGATCGCCAGCGCGTCGGCCCGCCCAATATAAGAGAGGGTCGTCGGGAATCCAGCCGAGTGCTTTGCTTCCTGGATCGTGTTGCCTTTGACCCACAGTTGTTCGTCGAGGTGCGAGACGGCGATGTGCACACCGCATACATGGCAGCCGAGCCCAGATTCGACAATATCCATGATGAGTTCGTTCATTTTCGGCTGGGCGAGGTCGCCGGTCAGGCGGAACACCTTGTCCGAAAAACGCAAGCGTTCGCCGTCGCGTACGACGCTCATTTCACGTCCGGCATTCGACAGGAACCATGTGTCGCCAGGGCCAAGTACGCGCTTGGCGTTTTTCTTGAGCAAAGGGTGAAAATTGTAAAGTGCTTGGTTGTCAACCAAACCGGCATCGATGAGCTGGAGTTCTGGTAATGACACCTTCGGGAAGAAGCCCGGGAAAGCCGTTGCCGATACGATACCGTGCGGCGCAGGAAGGTTTTCGACCCGCACGTCTTTCGGTATTCCGCGCTCGTAAAAATCTCTATCCGCCTCGAAGTATCTGCCTTCGTGAAAAGCAATGATGTGGCCGTCGTTGTAATTGAGCGACTGGAATATGAACACCGGATAGCATTGCGCGTCGCCGGGACTCACATATTTGGCGAAGTTTTTGTCGAGCTTAAGCGGCTTTTCACGCAGTTCGAGGTTTCGCCACCAGGCATGAAGGTGCCGAAACCATGCTTCCTGTGCCCGAATGACGGCCCCACGCCAATGCCAGTTGAATTTGCCGAGGAACCGCGGACTGCCCTCGACGAGAGCGATCAAAGCTTCTTCGGGTGCGAAAGAGTCTTTATCCTGGTCATACTCCTCCGATCGAAGGAACCGGTTCCAAATTTCTGCTGCGATTGCTCCACCTGAAACAGCATTTACAAGCACGTGAAGCCGGTCAGGTTCAAGGTTCGGTCGAAGAATGTCGGCTTCGTGCAGCGTGCGAAGAACACCGGCATTGAATAAGGCGGCGCGGTATCCGCCACCGGACAGCGAAATGAGGTAGCGATTGTTCATGGCAAAGGCTCCAAGTGGCCTCGAGGGCAAGGGCCCCATAGCCAAGTATAGACGACGCGTAATCTTTGTCGCTGCACGAAACCGACAGTCAGTTCAACACCCTTGGGACGCTTGTTTCAGTCGGAGCCGTTGCAGTGGGTGATTTCCTCGTCGCCTTTCATATCGGTCGAGAGTAATCGATCTTGACCGGCTGGTTCTGACCGAAAGCGACCCCTCAAAAATCGGCTTTTCGGCATTTTGACAGTCCGCTTTCCACCCAAAAGCGAACATTCAGCTAATATTGCCACGAAGGGCCGCTAACGACTGCGATTCCAACCGGTCGACGCAACACTTTATCGAAAACGCAGAAGATGGCGTGTATGCCAATGAATCATAGGACTCGTCGAGGTTTCATGGCGGCAGAGAAAGCGGAGTTGTGGAACCGCTGGAAGCGAGTAGGGGCGCTGCGTCGATTGGGCGAGCATTTGGCGAACCTTCATCGTCTGTTGATCACCAGTTGGTCCCGCACGGGGGGATCGAAACCCCAGCAGAGACGATTAACGCATGTGTTGCATCGATCGGTTGAAACCGCAGCCGAAAGCAGCCCGTCAGCACGTTGCTTTACTGGTCGATTGAATGTCCGCTTCTCTAATCGGGCGTTAATGTCAAGCTCCCAGTTTTTATGGCATGGTATTGGTCGCGTCTTGGCGTGGGTCAAGCTTCTCTTCGCAGTCGGTACTGGTGGTATCCAGCCGCTGCAGGCATCAGTCGGACGGTGTGGAGAGCCAGGCTTTTGGACGTGCTTTTATGCACAGCAGACAGACACGGCTTCATCCAGACCACGTCCACGCCGGGACGCTCCTTTTGAGGTTGGAGTGAGCGGTTATTTCATGACCTTGCTCCCTCCGTACCCCAGCGGAACTGGGTGTCATCGAGCCACATGCGGTGGAGGATGACGGCAAGTTTTCTGGCGACCGCAACGACCGCTCGGCGATGACCGCGAGTCTTGGCGAGCTGCATCCCCCAGGCTTTCAGTGATGACCATTTTGCGCTGCGCGTTATCATGGCGTTGGCAGCGGTGTAGAGGGTGCGACGCACATCACGATCACCGGATCTTGAGATGTGGCCTGAGTTATCTATCTCACCGGACTGGAAGCGCCTGGGGGTGAGGCCGAAGTGAGCGGCCACGGTTCGAGAGCGTTTGAAGCGGTGTGGATCGTCGACCGCGGCTTTGAAGGTCAGGGCAGTGACAAAGCCCACCCCCGGTGTACTCATCAGGCGCTGACAGACCGGATCACGCAGCGCCATTTTGCGGGTACGGTTATCCAGCACACGGAAGGTGTGATACAGCACCAGTCTGGCCTCGAGCAGTGGCAGCAAGGCATGCGCCAGTGCGCTATCGGCCTCGATGGTCTCGCGCACCGCTTTGTCAAAGCTCCCATGGCCGAGCTTCGGTGGCAACTTGATGCCGAACACCTTGAACAGGCCACGGATTTCATTTTCCAGATCGACGCATTTACTGAGCACGGCCTTGCGACAAGACAGCAGTAAACGGATGTGATGACTTGCCAGGCTCTTCACATGCACCCGGCTGTACCAGCCTGAGCGCAAGACCTGTGCGATACCCCGGGCATCGTTTTTGTCGGTTTTGTTGCGCATCGCCGACAGTGCGGCTTTAACTTGCCGCGATTCCATGCAAATGACTTCGAAGCCAGCTGACTGAAGACCATAGGTCAGGTATTGGGTGAGCGTGCCGGCTTCCAAGCCGATCCTTGAGACTGGGTAGTCGAGACCGTGTAAATAACCGGCAATGTCTTCGACTTCCGAGTCCAGTTTCGCTTCAGCCTTGATCTTTCCGTGATCATCGATGATGCAGATGTTGGCTGATCGTAATGAGACGTCGAGTGCTGCATAGTAATTCATGGTGTTCTCCCGCTTGGATGTGTGTGAACATCCTAATAGGAGCCAGGCTTCTATAGGCCCGCCCGATTACTAATGCTTCTGGCCGTAAGCGGCCCTTCATTTTCGTGGTTTTCGAGCAGTTCGAACGTCCGCTTTCCGGAAAAGCGGACATTCGCCATGCTCCGCCAATTTCTGCACAGATAGCAGATTTTCTCAGGCTGAAACGAACTTATAGGCAGCCCATCCTCAGGCAATGCTCATCGAAATCTACATCGAAGCCCTGCTGGTTGATGAGGAGCAAGCTGATTTGGTTTGGGGGGCTTGGTTTGCTGGGGAGATTGACGACGACAAGGTACTGCTAGCGTGGTTTAGAATTGCAGCATATCGCGAATCCAGCTAATGAACTGCTGTGCCGCCTCAACGATTGAGTCCTTGTTTCTTACAAGCTCTCTGAACGCGAAAACCAAGAACCCTCGCATGACCATGTTGGGTTCTACTGGCACATCTGGGGCGGGGGCTTCCTCTATTGCCGCCACCCCAGGAAACACAAAGCTTTGGGCCGCGACGAGTAGCGGGAGCGGCGTTCTCCGATTCGTCCAGTTCATCGACTGATTAGAGGGAAGCCCTTGCCATGCTGCTATGGGCACGCTTACTGCATTTTGGCCTGGGGGGAGTTGGTCAGTTTCATCCATGCTCGAATAATACAGGAAGTTCCGTCAGTTCCCACAACTGCAAAATCGGGCCTGAATGCAGCCCTTCTTGCCGATCTGCGCGCCGACGAAATCGGCGTATTTCTGCACGGGATTTTACCTAAACAATACCTAAGTTCAACGAGTTTCGGTCACTTACCACATAACTCATTGAAAAATATGGCGTCCCCAGGGGGATCTGGACGTTGCGCTAACGCCAGATCTCGGTATCCCCCTCAGGATCGAGATCCGGCGTGCCCTGAAGTCTACCACCGCCACCCCAGTAGTGAGTGAGCGCAATAGATTGCGCTCTGGTCCATGACTGGGATTTGACTTGGTAGACAGTGTCAGAAGGCTAATGCCCGTTTAGGCTAATTGTGGGGCCATCTGACCAATCTTCTACTATACTTAGTGATAAACAACAAGGCCAAACCCGCCGAAAGACGGGGGCGAAAAGTTACGGGTCCTCGTTTCCTCCGAGAAGTTACGGACGACCTCCCGAAGGACCCAAAGACAACCGGGCTGTCGAAGCTACAGCCGCATTGTCCGTGGAGCAGGCCCGAAGTTGAATGGAGGTACCCATGGCCAGCTTGTCGGAAACGGGCGATCATCGATACCAGGCCTTTATCAGCTACTGCCATCAGGATGAAAAATGGGGTGTCTGGCTTCATAGGGCGCTGGAGGGGTATCGCGTGCCCCGCTATTTGGTCGGCAAAAACACCGCGCACACACTAATCCCCCGCCGCCTCACCCCGATTTTCCGCGATCGTGACGAACTGCCCACCGCAACTGACCTGGGTAAGGTCGTCAATGAAGCCTTACAGCGCTCAGCGTGTCTGATCGTCATCTGTTCGCCGCACGCTGCCCGCTCCCGCTGGGTCAATCAGGAGATTCTCAGCTTCAAGCGCTGGGGTCGTTCGGATCGCATCTTGTGCCTCATCGTCGAGGGCGAACCAAATGCAGCCGACAAACCAGAGCTGGAAGCCGAGGAGTGTTTTCCCGAAGCCTTGCGCTACGTTCTGGGCCCGGACGGGGCGCTGACTGACGCACGCACCGAACCGATTGCCGCCGATGTGCGGCCCCAGGGGGACGGCAAGGCCACCGCAAAGCTGAAGTTAATCGCCGGCCTGCTCGGTGTTGGTCTTGACGAGCTGAAGCATCGTGAACAGCATCGTCGCCATCAGCGCATGGCCGGTGTCACGGCGATGGCATTAGGCGTTATGGTAATTACAACTGTACTGGCAATAAAGGCGATCGTTGCTGAGCGCGAGGCACTACAACACCGTGCTCAAGCTGAAGGACTGATCAGTTTCATATTGGGTGACCTGCGAGAAAAGCTGGAGCCTATCGGTAGGCTCGACGAGCTCGATAGCATCAGCGACAAAGCGTTGGAATATTTTGCCTCACTTACCGACAAGGACATTACGCAAGAGACATTGGCAATACGAAGCAAGGCACTGCGTCAAATTGGTGAGGTCCGCATGGCGCAGGGGCACCTCGGTCCAGCCATGGAAGCATTCCAGCGGTCATTATCGGATGCAGAGCTGCTGGTACAACGCGAAGCTGAGAACAATGAAGCACTGTTCTTATTAGGTCAGGCTCATTTTTGGATCGGTTACGTTCATAAGGAACAGGGCGATCTCGACCGCACGCTGCAACATCTTCAGAGGTACATGGACGTTTCGAAAATGCTGGTCGAAAGAGAGCCTGAGAATGAGAGGTGGCAGCGTGAACTTGGTTATGCGTATACGAATCTGGGTGCAGTTTATAGTGCACGCGGCGAAACCGATAATGCGCTCGAGCAATTTTTAGGTGACCAGGCGATCGGGAAAGAACTGGTAGCCCGGAATCCCGATGACTTGAACATGCAGTTCGATCTGTCCGAAACAACATCGTGGGTAGGTTCGGCGCTAAGCGCGCTCGGCGATTTGGATGGTGCACTCGAACAGTTTCATGAGGAAGTCGCGATCAAAAACAGATTGGTTACCGCAGACTCTCAGAATACGGGGTGGAAACGGCGCTTGAGCCTCGGCCACCGGAGAGTCGGCGAAATTCTCGAGGCACAGGGTAAGTTGAACGAGGCGATCGATAGTTTTCGGACTGCGTTGAGAATCAGCGAAAACCTGGTTTCGCTGGACCCGAGCAACGCCAACTGGCGGCGGGACATCGGCGTGCTGCGGGCAGGCATGGGCCGCATTGCACTCGCACTCGATCATCCTGAAGAGGCCCTGATAAATTTCGGGAACTACATGCGGATCATCGAAACCCTGCTTGCCGAAGATGCCAGCAAAACCCGCTGGCAGAGAGACCTGGCTGATGGCCGCATCCTCACCGGGAACGCCCTCAAGGTAAATGGCCACCTCGAAGACGCGGAATCTGCTGCAAAAAAAGCAGCTGAAGCTTTGCTAAGTCTTTTATCTGAACATCCGGATGATCGTGAAGCTACACGCTTGCTCAGTGAAGCGTACCTGCTCGATGGTCAGTTGCTAGCGCTGTCAGGTAATGATGAACAGGCACTTGCGGCCTGGTTAGAGTCACTCGAGCTCATTGAACCGCTGGCGCGAGCGACCAAAGATTATCGAATTCTGAATATAGAGGCACAAGTGCTTCTGCACCTGGATCGAATTGAAGAAGCGAGCCCCATTGTCGAGCAGCTTGCAGCGATGGGATTTGCGAATCCGGCTTTTGTCGGCCTGCGCGATAGCAAGGGCTTATCGGCAAGAGCCGTTCCATAGCGGAATGTGATCGTGATGGAGCGCTAACATTTTGTATTTGAAAAAAACCGCCATCACGAAGCACACAAGGCGCTTCGGCCGGTTCGATAAACCATATTGTCGGGCTTTCCGAGCGAAAATTGAAATAAACAACAGGAGATACTCTGATGAGAATGTTTAATGTATCGAACGATGGAACAAAAGTGACTTGTGTTCCAGAAAGAATGCATGCGCCACGCGGGTACGAGGAAATTGCGATTTGCCTTGACAAGAAATCGGAACGTAGGTACGAACTAATTGTGTCAATTGGAGAAGACCCAGATAATGCGCTCACGTTCCAGCCGCTAACTTCGTCGATGGTTGTGCTGCAAAACAATAATTGTTCGCCTAGTAAAGCGAAGTTTAATATTGGACTGAAGCCGTTGCCACGGTCCAAAGCACGTGCGCTCGCGCCACTTGATCCACATATTGTGAACGAATAAAAAAAAGGCGATTACTGGCCAACCTCAGTTGACGTTGGATAAGGATTGCAGTTGATCGTGCCTCTGCCGATGCCGAAAGATCTGTATCGGCACGGCTTGGCGAGCGACGCGGACAGGTGGGAGTTCGACCGGCTGGTTAGCCAGGCAGAGGTGTTCGAACTTGGGTAAAGTCGCTGCTCGCCCACCGGGAGATATAAGACACCGTGCAAGAGATCATCGCCACGGAGGCGGGACGACCAATCAGGCCGGACGCCGCGGCCCCGGGCCGCGGCGAAAGGGTGATATCGGATCTCGAACTCATTGAACCGGTGTCGTTGGTCGTCGGCGTCACCGGCCACCGCGACCTGGTCGAAACCGAAATCCCAGGCTTGAGTGACCGGATTCAGAAGTTCTTTGAAGAGATTCAAGAACTCTGCCCGCATACGCCGGTCGGCATCCTCACCCTGTTGGCTGAAGGCGGCGACCTTTTGGTTGCCAAGGTGGCCCGGGCGCTCGGGCTGCGGCTTGTCGTGCCCTTGCCCGTGCCAAGGGACCTCTACCTGCGAGATTTTGGTAGCGAGCAAGCGAGGAAAGCGTTCGAAGATCTTTGCCAATATGCGAACGTATTCGAGCTGCCCCTGGTTGACGGCAATACCTTGGCGGCCGTGTCTCGCGATGGCGAAGCGCGCAATAAGCAGTACGCGCAAGCCGGCGTTTATGTGGCCAGTCACTGTCAGATATTGCTGGCACTTTGGGATGGCAAACCATCCGAGGAACTGGGTGGCACAGCGCAGGCCGTGCAATACCACATCACCGACCAAATGCCCGAATTCCTCGAGGATCGGAAGACGGCACAACAGTTATTGGCCGAGGACGAAAACGATCTCGTCCTGCACCTCGTCTGCTCACGGGATCAGGCGAACGGTCAACCGGCAGAGCCGCTGCAGCCCCTCCAGACCCGCTGGTTGAGCTCTGATGCCGACCAGCCGAGCTCTGATCAACTCCCCCGCCGCTACCAGCGAATCTTTGCGAGAACTGATGAGTTCAATCAGGACGCGCTCAAATACAGCGCCAGGATCGCCTGCGAGAAAACCGATCTGATCTCGCCCGATGAATACCACAAGCTGAATGCCAATGATCGGCGCGTGAATCAACTTTTCTACGCCGCGGATTGGCTCGCCGATCACTATCAACACCGCTTGAACATGGCACTGCGGGGAACTTATCTCATCGCGGTGCTGATGGGACTGTCGTTTATTCTGTACGCTGATCTGCCGAACTACGACTATATGGTCTATGTGTTTCTGCTCTTTTTCGGCGTTGGTTTCGCTTTGTATCTGTTAGGGGAAAAACGTGACTGGCATCGCAAGTATTTGGATTATCGGGTGCTGGCGGAGGGTTTGCGGGTGCAATTTTTCTGGCAGATCGCCGGTGTCAGCGCTGGTTCTGGCACCGAGTTCGCACACGATAATTTTCTCCAGAAACAGGACATCGAATTGGAATGGATCCGCAATGTTATGCGGGTTGCCAGTCTCCACCGCAGGGCCCGCGTCGGTCCGAGCATCGAATGCGGCCTGGATGAAGCGATCAAGCGCTGGATTGGCGATCCTCAAAATGAAACCAACAGCAGTCAAATCGGTTACTACGCGCATAAGGTCACGGAACGTACGCGTCTACACATGATCACGCAGGTGATCGGCAGGGCCTGTCTGTGGGCCGGCATTGCAGTCGCGGTGGCACTCGCCTTGTTTCAACACGTGCTCGAGGATGAGGCGCGCAATGCCTTGATTGTGCTGATGGGAATCTTGCCGCTGATCGCCGGTGTGCGAGAAGCCTATGCGCATACGAAAGCGGACAAAGAGGTGATCAAACAATACCATTTCATGCACAGAATATTTGGCAGCGCGGCGCGTCAACTGGCTCGTGCCGAAACGACCCAGGACAAACTCAGCATTCTCAAGGCCCTCGGTAATGCCGCGCTCGACGAGCATGCGGAATGGATATTGATGCACCGTGAAAGGCCGCTGGAGCACGGGAAGTTGTGAAACGACAGACTCTATTGCGCGTTGAGCGTCTGGCCTCAAAAAGGTGATGCGGCAGCTGGAAATGGAGTCGCTTACACACGAAACATGAGCGGCCATAACGTCCGCTTTTGGCTGCGATTTCAACCGGTCGACGCAACACTTTAACTAAAACGCAGAAGATGGCGTGTATGCTGATGAATCAAAGGAGACGTCGAGGTCTTCACGGGGACAGAGAAAGTGGAGCTGTGGGACCGCTGAAAGCGAGGAGGGGCGCTGAAGTCGATTGGGCGAGCGTTTGGCGAACCCTCATCGTCTGTTTATCACCAGTTGACGCCGCACAGGGGGATCGAAACCCCAGCAGAGAGGATTAACACAGGTGTTGCGTCGACCGGTTGAAATCGCAACCCAAAGCCGACACTGGCATTGATTAAATCTGGCATGATTTTGAAACACTGATTTTATGCAAACCATTAAACTAATCCACGAGATATGGGAGATAGATACGAAAAAAGCCCTAGGTTCACCTGGGGGCTTCGGTGAAGTTTTCCTAGGCAAAGGCAGCAGTGGGGAAGTAGCAATCAAGCAACTTAAACTAACCGCCACTCAAGCAGCGCATCGTGAGTTACAAATAGGACAATCTCTTTTCGAGCGTTCGCTACAACACGTCGTACCTATCCTAGATTATGGTCAGGATGCTGACTCTGATCGTTATTATATCGTCATGCCAGTCTGCGATCGGAGTTTACAAGATTACATCGATGACAAAGGCGTTGGTTCTCCAGCCGATTGCATCGAGATTCTATTAGCTATTCTTTGCGGGCTTAAAGAAGCGAAAGACATTACCCATAGGGATATAAAACCATTAAACATATTGATGCACGAGGCAAAATGGAAAATTGCAGATTTTGGCATTGCCAAGTTTGTGGAAGACTCTACATCCCTGGAGACTCTGAGAAACAGTCTCACACCGGCATATGCTGCTCCGGAGCAATGGTTATTGCAACGCCCTACTAGTGCAACAGATATATATGCTGTTGGATGTATCGCACATGGTCTATCAACAGGTGCTCCGCCGTTTTCTGGTGATGTAGATTCACTGCGCGAACAACACCTAAAAGAGACCCCGGAATCTCTAGACAGCTTGCCTGCAAGCGTACGCGGTTTGGTGTCTCAGATGATGCGAAAAAATCCTGATATTCGGCCGAGTTTAGAGCGCTGTATAACTGTGCTTGAAAATGCAAGAGGCGGCGAACCGCAGAATGTTAGAGGGGTCGAAAAAAGACTTGCTAAAGCAGTTAGTGAACTTGCAGTTACACAAGCTAGAAAGGAAGCTGACCAGCAGGCAAGAGACGAGCGAAGACGTAATAGAGAGGCCGTTTTTGATGAAGCTGCGAGTGAGTTGGCCCAAATAAAAAAGAGACTATTTGGCGAAATAAATCATCACGCTCAAGATGTAAGGGAAAACACCTCCAACGACTCCGTTCTCCGAATTGGAAATGCTACTCTAGCTTTTGATACAGCAGAAAGCGCATCGAGTGTCAGAGGATTGATAAGGAGTGATCTCGAACAGATTGGAGGAAGTGCAGGCTGGGGAGTGCATAAACAACAATCGAAATGGGACATAGTTGCCTTTACTAATATCTCAATTGAGCAAATAGGTGATCATAACTTCTATAAACGTTGTGCAAATATCGTTTTTGGCAGGCCCAGCAATGATTCTGATTACCGGTGGTATGAAATGGCATTCTGGTCCTTATCTTCGTCGCCAGTCGGATGGGCCGACAGTTACCCATTTTGCCTAGACTATGTATGGGAGATTGATGAAGCTCTTTCCAGTGTAATGGCCGTGAATAATCTAGCCTATGATCCTGTGCCCATAGACGCTGAAGACGCAGATTCCTTTATAGAATATTGGATGGATATCGTGACCCAAGCAATTGTCGGCAAACTTGTGAAACCCTCACATATGCCAATGAATCGATAATCAATAGTGTATTTGAGTGTCGCCATTTGGCCGAAAGCGGACTGTCAAAAATCGGCCTTTGCTCAAATCGAGCGTCCGCTATACACCCGAAAGCGGCCATTGGGATGGTAGAGTCCTGAGCGGCCGCTAACGGCCAGAAGTGGACTTTATTTTTGTTCGCAATAGGTTTTCTATATCTGCAAATTTATTCTTGCTTCTTCGGACATTCTTGACCAATCGTCCGACACGCTACCAATGCGATTACGATTATTAGTTCCTTGCTGACTTGGGTGAGATTGCGCCCAGATTCTGACTTCACCATGGCTAAATGGCGAATCGATTGCTTGAGTTAAGTAATCGACTCTATCCATACCAATGCCTTTGCGGATGGCATTAATTACGTCTTTGCCAAGGCATATTACAACTTTGGGCGACACCACTTCTATCTGAGGAATGGCGAACTCAACGGCGGCGGCAGTCAAATCTCTCATCGGAATTGATGCATTCATTGCACCCTTCTTAATGAAAGGAAAAAGGTTGGTTCCAAAGGTGTCCTGCAAGGAGAGGCCAAAGTGGACCTTCAAAAGAGCCCTGAGATTCTTATTTGTCCGCACGCTCGGATCATATCCGAACTCAATGCTATCCCTGCCGTGCTCACCAACTGGGCCGCTGAGCTGTTCATCTGAGCTCCAATCTTTGAGAATGAACATCACTTCAGCGTCAACGTTACCGGCTGTTTTGGTATATGGCGATACGTGATCGCACTCATACACACCGTCCCAGTAATCACCAATACCTGTATAGCCCTCATAGATTTTGGATTGACGCAATTTCGCGAGCGCAAGTAGTTGTTCAGACTTATTCACTTCATTATTGTCCCAAGTGGCGCCAATTGATACATTATGCTTGTGAGCAGCGATCATACAACGAAGCTAGTATTCACCTGTTCAAGGCAACGCCCAACGCATGAACCTGATGACGTGGAGGATCTTGGTCCGGTAAAATATCCAGAGTTCATTAATGTCTTCAGAAGCATTGACTGGCGGTATGAGGCGAACCAAGCAGAATGGGCCATGAAAGCGTCACCGACTATCGCGGTCACAAACCAAAATGATGGGTGTACGCTCTGGGTGTCCGCAATAATTGCAGGTTCTTGTATTGATGTAGACGCAGAGCCAGACGAGCGGTTCAAGGTAGATAAGTACGAACCTTGGTATTCAGTGGGGATGAAAGATCCACCAGAGTTCTCAAACATCACAGTTCTTGATCCTCATGCCATTGGCGACGAGTTCGGTTTCACGGCGTGGGCGACTGAACGCGTCGAAGAGTGCTTCGAGTGGTTCTTCGAGGAAGACTATCAGAGCCTGTACCAGTTATATCGCTGGGTATGATCAGGCGGCTGCTCCTGGCCGAAAGCGGACGTGAGGCGCAGCCCTGCATACACCAATTCCGAATTCATACTGGGTAGAATCTGGCTCACTTCTGGCCGGCGAATACCCGGGGATGCGTTCTGAGCACCTGTCAAAGTCCAAGCTGGTCAGGTTTCTTGAGTCAGGTGTCACATACTTTATTGATCTCACCGAAGCGGGAGAAATACGCCCGTACGAACCGGACTTGGAAGGGCTTGCAGAAGATCGGGCTATCGATGTCTGTTATCGGCGCTTTCCCATACGAGACGGGGGGGTACCTCCGCACCAGGATGACCTACAACAGCTCCTGAACACCATTACAGAGGCTTTGTGTGCACGCCATGTCGTATACATCCACTGCCTGGGTGGAATAGGCCGTACAGGTCTGGTTGTCGGTTGTTATCTTGCAGAAAAACATGGGAGCGGTCCGCAAGGACTCGCTAAATTGCAGGGATTTTGGACAAAATGCGAAAAATCCGCCTATCAGACAACAACGCCGGAAACTGAAGAACAACGCCAGTGGATCCTGGCCTGGGGGAGTGCGTAAACCGCGCCATAGCGTTGTTTCTGTGCCATTGGCTAGATTCGCTCAGAAGGCCGGGCCTTCGCTTGGCGGGCTTTTTGGCCGTGATGTGCCACATAGGACTTTGACAACAAAAATTAGTGACAAGTGTGACTAGACGGACGTGACTCATCCGGGCAAAAAACACGCAAAGGACGGAATAATGGCCGGAATGGCTACAAAAAGGGCCTTAAAGTGCGCCATTTCCGCTGCGCGTTAGCTCCCGATTTTTAAGATAGTGACACCAGTCGCATTTTGGCGTAGTTAATCCCAAGCGATTTGATGGTGATACATAGCCTTGACGATATAATCAACTGGTTTTTCAGTTAGAGCAGAATTTGAAATGCGCGATTTTCGGCTAACCCTTAAGAATTACCGGTGTTTCAGAAATGATGTACCCGTATCCATCGATTTACGAAGAGGTTTTACGGCATTAGTCGGGCCTAATAACTCTGGCAAGTCTACAATATTGAAGTTTACACATGAGCTAAAAGACCTTTGGGGACAATTTGTCCCTCAAAGTGGGGCTATTGGGACCGCGCTAAGAGGTGAAATGATAGGGGTAACTTATCGTGATGTCAGTGATCCGTTGGAGCTATTTTGCAATTCAAATTCAGATGGACTTTCATTCAAAATTGAACTATTAGAGACGGAACCAGTTGTGCCCGGCACACAACCGATCGTCGGTGTGTCGGGTTTTGCAGAGCGGGCAAGCCCAACCAATTGGAAAATGCAATTCTTGTATGGCGCTAAGCGTAAGCAAGTTGATTCTGCCTCATCCAATAGAAAGCACCCAATATGGACCTCAGATCCAAACCAAGCTTTAGCCGTCTGGGGAAATACGCAATACGACTTTTCGTCGATATTAGAGTTACTGTCTCAGCTTAATCGATGTCTCTATATTCCGCCGTTCCGAAATGCAATCAACGAAGGATCAGGAACGTACTATGGAATAACCGTTGGTAGTAGTTTTATAGAAACGTGGAATACTTGGAAAGGAGGTGGAAGGATATCGCAAGCGAAGGTAATTGAAAATGTTACGGAGGACATAAAATCATTGTTCGCTTTTGAAAAATTTGAGGTAAACGCATCAAGCGATAGAAAAGAACTACGGGTAAATATCGACAGTCAACCATACAGACTGGCGGAGTTAGGGTCTGGATTGGCTCAATTCATAATAATATTTGGGAATGCTGCGATATCGAAACCTCCTCTGATAATGATCGACGAGCCGGAATTAAATCTGCATCCGTCGCTTCAAATATCATTCCTTTCAGCTTTGGCGCGGTATGCAGATGGAAATATCATTTTTGCAACTCACTCCGTAGGACTGGCGAGGTCAACTGCTGAGAGTATTTATTCATTTCGATTAGGGCCAGGGCGAGTACCGATTGTTTCTAGTTTTGAACAAACGCCAAATTACGCGGAATTCGTCGGAGAGATGTCGTTCTCTGCATTCAAGGAACTGGGTTGTGAATCCATTCTGCTTGTAGAGGGAGTGACAGACGTAAAGACGTTCCAACAATTTCTTCGGAAACTCAAGAAAGAAGCAAGTGTTGTCGTGATACCTCTCGGCGGAGATGCAATGGTATGCGGTGGAAGAGAGATTGAATTGGGAGAATTAACGAGGATCACACCAAAGGTCTTCGCTATCGTCGACAGTGAGCGTAAAGGGAAAGGCAAGGCGCCATCGAAAAATCGGAACGAATTCAAAAAATCATGCGAGAACCTCAATATTACCGTCCATCTTACAGAGCGCAGAGCGACGGAGAACTACTTCACAGACGAGGCAGTGAAGGCGGCTTGCGGTGAGAACTTTTCAGCGTTGGGAGATTTCGAGAATCTGAAATCTAGCTCAAATGCGTGGAACAAAACTCAACACAATTGGCAGATTGCAAGTCGGATGACAAAGGAAAATCTTGAAGACACCGACGTAGGTCGATTTCTAATTAGTGTCTTAGACATACCGAAGTAAGGGCGAGAAGGTAAGGGCGACTTTTGCAATCGCTGTTCTAGCCATCCCTAACAGACTATGTTTGTACGGTTATTATTGTAGGTAAGAGATTAGGGGCCGTGGGTTTCAGGATGCCCATGCAATTGAGCTTCACATTTGAATGAATAATCCGGAGATTTGGAATAAGGAATAGAGCAATACCCAACCCAACCTTGCCTAACCTTTCCTATCCTAACCCCCCCTACTTAGGTAGGGGTGTACGTTATATACAGCAAGGTATACAGAGGATTCGCTTGGCAATTTATTTGGGTCACCAATCATCGTCTGGAAGAACTCGGACAAGCTTTGCAATTCGGCTGTATTGATTTTCTTCGGGTAGAGGATTGTTTTGGTAATCCCAGGTGACCACCTCTAATTCGCCCATGAGGCGTTTTCCTTTAAGCGTCTTGAAGGATATACGATCTCGCCGACTCGCCTCTCCGATTACTTGCCTGAATTCGCGAACTAGGTGACAGTTTCTACTAGCGACATAGTTTCCATATTTGCGTGGCGGCCCAATTAATCGCTGGACGTTGTAAAAGCGATCGACGAGGAGACTGGCGCAGTCATCAGGCGCCACAATCGCACAATGCACGATGACCTTGGGGTTACCAAAATACATAGCTGTTTCATAGTAGAGATATCGAAGCTCATATTCGCCATTAGGCACAGTAATACACCGTCCAGATATCTCGCCACCACCATTAACAGGCTCCTCCGTAGGGGGAGGCGCCTCGTGGTCATCGCCCTTCATTTTACTGGTCGAAAGCTAGATGAAATCAACTGTTCATAGCGTTGGACAAGGCTGGATACGGCTTCAATAGCATTAGACAAGGTATTTGCCGGATGCAGCCTGATATCGCGGTGGACACCGTCCTCCAGCGCGTTGCCAAATGAATTGAACCATCGGTAAGGTTGCCAGGACTGCTCCCTATCACGCATTCGCGGTTTTTGCAGTTCCCAAACCCATTTCGTGCCAACAATTCGGGTTTTTGGGTCAAGTTGGATGATCATGACTCGTCACCTGGACGGGACGCGTCTATTTTGGATTGAATCCAAGCCTCCACACTATCGGAATCCCAACCGACCGCACGGTCACCCAAACGGAATTGCCGTGGAAATTGTCCCAGAGACATTTTCTGATAAACAGACGACCTGGAAAGTCCTGTGTGAGATAAAACTTCGTGAAGTCGCCAAACAATTTTTCCAGACATGATCGTATCCTATTAAGCGAAAAATGATCCTTAACAGGACCTGGTGCGGATCAAATCGTCAAGTTATTGAGTAAAATAGAAACTTAGATAAAACAGTATGTTGCGTGGGTCTTAAACGACAGCATGGGGTCAAATCTCACCATCTCACCATCTCACCATCTCACCATCTCACCACCTCACTATTTCAGCTTAATCAAATGAACTTTTTATGGGTTGAATTGACCTTTTTTTGTTGGTTTCGCTTCCAGGAATGTTTTATCTGAGGTTGGTTTGTGCTTGCCTTTCAAGTAATGGCGCATGCCTTCGACCGTTGTCCATCTCGAAGTAAAGGAATCACCATTCGAGAATTTTCCGGACGCTAAGAGTTCTGAGCAAATGCTTAAAACGGTCACATACTCTCGATCAATTCCGATATATCTACGGTGGATTGCTTCTTTTAACGCGGCTTCCCTCAACTCCAATACCTGCTCGCTTTTAGTTGCGCTGGACTCTTTCTTTGTCTTGGCCAAAGGAGTCTTTTCCGGTGGATTGGTCACAAAGTCATTGCTTTTCGCCCACTCAAGCCACGGAATATCAATTCCCTTTAATGCTGCCCAGCTCAAAAAATACCGGGGCTCAAATTTATCGTTTGCTTCATGCTTCGGATTACTCATGAAAATGTCGTGAGCATGACGCAGTGCCATGAAAGCACAATGGCGATTCGACATACGCACCTGGACATCGTCGGAATGAATTTCTAGGTCGTCTCGCCCAAATTCTCTTTTGAGTGCTAACAGACGCTTGATGTCAGCATCAACTTCAGAGGCACTCGGATCTCTTATAGGGCGGAGATGAAAGATCGGATCCTCGGATAATAGAGCCACGTAAACGAAATTTTCACAAAAAATCTGCTCCAAATCAGTGAGTGCGGTGCTATACCATAAATCTGAATAAGCGGAGTTTGTCTTATCAATATTGCAAATCAAAAGAAGTCCCAATTGCCACGGCCATGTATCGTGACCAAGCCAATCGGAAAGGTTCGAATTTTCATACCAACACAACTCATCGCTTGAATCGAGACGCCCCCGGCTGTCTTTTCCGCCCATTGTGTTTAAGCGTTCCTTCTAACGCCCTTCATAGAAAGCCTGGGCAGACCGGTGAAGGTTTCCGGCTTTTCGGTAGCTAACCTAGCCCTGGCTTAACTTAACTATCCGGCTTGTGATGCCTTACCGAACCTTCCAACTGTTACGTTGCCGCCATCAGTCTGAGGGTCGAAGTAGTCCACCGAATGCTTGCGCGCCTTTTGGAACGGGACCAAACATAATGGATTAATGGTAGTGCTCATTAAAATTAGCTTCAAGGCTTCATCAAAGCTTGCCCACGGTGACTTAAACATTCTGTCCCCCTTTGTGTGCCTGCCCTTGTGAGGGAGCCGCGCCTGCTTTCAGCTTGTCCAGGTGATCTGCCCAATCCTGCATCATTTCACGTCGTTGGGGCAGATGAATGGTGCGGTTGTAGGCTCGTCCGTTGGGGTCACGAACCGCATGGGCGAGTTGATGTTCAATGTAGTCAGGACGGAAGCCCAGCACTTCATCTAGGATGGTCCTGGCCATTGCCCGGAAGCCATGGCCGCTCATTTCTTGCTTGCTAATACCCATGCGTCGCATGGCAGCAAGGATCGCGTTCTCGCTCATGGGTCGCGCTGTGCTTCGTGCTCCGGGAAAGACATAGCGCCCAAGTCCGGTGAGAGGGTGCAGTTCGCACAGGATGCTAACGGCCTGGCGGGAGAGGGGAACGATATGCTGGGTATCAGTCTTGGTGACAGTGAATCGCCATTCTGCCTCGTCCAGGTCGATGTCTGCCCATTCCGCATGGCGCAATTCGCCGGGCCGCACAAAGACCAAAGGAGCAAGACGGAGGGCGCAGCGCACGGTAAGGGTACCTTCGTAGCCGTCCAGTGCTCGGAGCACCTCAGCGACCTGTTTTGGCTCGGTAACGGATGCAAAGTGTTTACCCTTAGTCGGTGGAAGTGCACCACGAAGGTCCCCAGATGGGTCTCGTTCGGCACGTCCGGTGGCGATGGCATAGCGAAATACCTGGCCACAGTTGCCCAAGCCCCGATGGGCGGTTTCCAGTGCACCACGTTGCTCAATTCGCTGAATAACCTCCAGTAATTGAGGCGCGGTGATATCGGCAATGGGCTTGCCCCCTATCCAGGGAAATATGTCCCGCTCAAGTCGGCGAATGATCCGGTCCGCATGACTCGCTGACCAGTTGGGGGAGTGCTTGGCGAACCATTCCCGAGCAACTACCTCGAAGCTGTTTGCTGCCCGTTGTCCTTTCGCGGCCTTCTGGGCCTTGCGATGCTCGCTAGGATCGACATCATTGGCCAGCAGTTTCCGCGCCTCGTCACGCCGCCCACGAGCGTCTTTCAACGACACCTCGGGGTAAACGCCAAGCGACAGTCGCTTTTCCTTGCCCCCAAAACGGTACTTTAGCCGCCACCATTTGCCTCCGCTAGGAGAAACTTCCAGATATAACCCGCCACTGTCATACATCCTTTTGATCTTAGTGCCGGGTTTTGCGTTACGGATAGCGGTATCTGTCAACGACATTGGGGGCAACTCATTAAGGTGATAGCATACTTGCCCCTAATGTTGCCCCCAGTTGCCCCCGGATGTCAACGGATGTTATTGGTATTAGACGGACGAAAAATCCAGATAACTTACTGATAATAGATAAGAAAAAAGCCGTCCTGGGACGGCTTTGAATCTTTTATTGGTGGAGGCGGCGGGAATCGAACCCGCGTCCGCAAGCACTCTGCTCAGGGATCTACATGCTTATCCAGTCTATTGATCTTATTGCCGGCTACCCGACGGGCAGGGAAAACCGGAAACCAGTTCAGAACTTGTTAACGCTGGAACCCTGAACAAATTCCAGTCGCGATCTTGTGTAAGGTGACGCCCGAAACATATCCACAAGAAAATATTGTCGCGGACGCTAGCGGGATTTAAGCCGCTAGTGCGTAGTTGTTGTCGTTTGCAACTATACAGTTTGCAGTTGGATTAACGAGGAACCCTGCACCTCGGCATGCACCCGGAGGTTCGCTACCCACGTCGAAGCCAGGTCGCCCCCAGAGTGTCTATACTACACCTTTGCCGTGCCTGAAATGGGGTCTGCGGCGCAAAATTTGAGATCGATTAGCTGTGCTTCAGGATGCGTTCTTTTTGCCGCTTCCAGTCTCGGTCTTTGTCCGTGGCGCGCTTGTCGTGCTGTTTCTTGCCCTTGGCCAGGCCCAGGTCGAGCTTGGCGCGGCCTTTTTTCCAGTAGAGGCTCAGCGGGATCAGCGTATAGCCTTTGCGCTCGACCGAACCAATCAGGCGGTCGAGTTCGCGGCGGTGGAGCAGCAATTTCCGGTTCCGCGTCGGGTCGGCCTTGACGTGGGTCGATGCGGAACTCAACGGGGAAAAGTGCGCGCCCAGCAACCACGCCTCGGCATCTTTGATGACCACGTAGCTTTCCTTGAGCTGGGCACGGCCGGCCCTGAGGCTTTTCGCCTCCCAGCCCTGTAGCGCCAGTCCGGCCTCGAGGTTCTCTTCGATAAAGAAATCGTGCCGCGCCTTGCGGTTGGTCACAATGACGTTCGAGGCCGTACCTCGCTTTTTTTTTCTTGCTGCCATGATTTCGAAGTCCTGTTCGCGCGCATTCTACCGGGGAGTGGCCGGAAAATGTTGCTTTGCATGCAATTTGTCCAGTGGACAAAATCATCTGCCAGTTGTCTGTAGAATAAATTTCATCCAGAATCGCGGCTTTCGCGGTAGGTTGGATAAAACATGAATAATCAAATGGCTGCCACCGTAAAGCGTCAATCCCTGCAGGGCCAGTGGTCGACGCGCATGGCCTTTATTCTCGCGGTTACCGGCTCGGCGGTCGGTCTGGGGAATATCTGGAAGTTTCCCTATATCGCCGGTGAAAACGGTGGTGGGGCCTTTGTCCTGATTTACCTGCTCTGCGTTTTTATGGTCGGTCTGCCGATCATGATGTCCGAGATCCTGATCGGCCGGCGTGGCCGGCGCAACCCGGTCACGACGATGAGGATAGTCGGCGAAGAGGAGGGCGGCAGCCGCAACTGGGCCCTGGTCGGCATCATGGGGATCATCGCAGGCGTGTTGATTCTTTCTTTTTACAGCGTCATTGCCGGTTGGGCGATGTCCTATGTTTTTTCGACGGCTGGCGGCACCTTTGTCGATGCCGATGCGAGTCAGGTCAAGTCGATATTCGAACAGCTATCGGGTAGCTGGAAACTCTCGGCTTTCTGGCACACGGTTTTTATTGTAATCACGGTAGCTGTCGTTGCGCAGGGTGTGCAAAGAGGTCTGGAGCGGCTGGTGAAAATCCTGATGCCGGCCTTGCTTGTTTTACTGCTGATATTGCTGGTGTTCAGCATGAACTCCGGTTACTTCGGTCAGGCCGTCGAGTTCATGTTCCGGCCGAATTTCAGCGCGCTGACACCTTCCGGCGTGCTGGTTGCACTGGGCCACGCCTTCTTCACGCTGAGCCTGGGGATGGGCGCGGTGATGGCCTATGGCGCTTATTTGCCGGAAGGTACATCGATCACCAGTACCTCGGTGATCGTGGTGCTGGCAGACACGGGGATCGCCTTGCTGGCAGGCCTGATTATTTTTCCGGTGGTTTTTGCGAACGGCCTCGAGTCGGATGCCGGGCCCGGGCTGATCTTCCAGACCCTCCCGCTGGCTTTTGGGCAGATGCCTGGCGGCGTGTTTTTCGGCACGCTGTTTTTCATATTGCTGAGTTTCGCCGCCTGGACCTCATCGATCGGCATGATCGAGCCGGCAGTCGCCTGGATGTCGGAGAGCAAGGGCATCAAAAGAGGCGTAGCTGCCGGCATACTCGGCGGATTTACCTGGGTAATCGGTTTTGGCACGGTGTTTTCGTGGAACCTGTGGCAAGACAAGACATTCTTTCAAGGGACTTTTTTCGACAACCTCGATTACCTGATCAGCAATGTTGCGCTGCCGCTCGGTGGTTTGATGATCACGATATTCGCCGGCTGGGTGATGTGCAGGAATTCGACCAGCGATGAACTGAACTGCGGGACCGGAGCGATGTACAAAGGCTGGCGCTTCCTGGCGCGCTATGTCGCGCCGGTTGCGGTGATCCTGGTGTTGATCGAGGCGGCGAGCGGCGGCATAGTTTCGGACTACCTGTCAAAGATCGGAGATTAGTCACGGCGTGAAACGAATCCGCCGAAGTGCGCTGGTGCCGTTTAGCGCCCGGCAAATGTTCTCGTTGGTGGACGATGTCCCGCGGTACCCGGAATTTTTGCCGTGGTGCAGCGATTCCGAAGTGCTGACTCGTGAGCCCGGCCGGGTGCTGGCCAGGCTGGAAGTCAGCAAGGGCACATTTCGCAAAAGTTTTACCACCACCAACCGGATAGAGCCTTACTCGGGTATTTATATGGTGCTGGAAGAAGGGCCATTCAGCATGTTCGAAGGGAACTGGACCTTTGCGGAACTCCGCGACGATGCCTGCAAGGTCGAACTCGATCTCCAGTTTGAATTTACCAGCCCGCTGATGTCGATGATTCTGAGCCCGTTATTTGAAGATATCGGCAATACTCTGGTTGATGCCTTCTCAAGACGGGCTGAGTCTGTCTATGCCTGAATACATCGATATCGAAGTTGCCTACGCGAGGCCGGGAAAGCAATTGATCGTGCCCCTCAACGTGCCCGTCGGCACGACTATCGAAAAGGCCATCGCGTTGTCCCGGATAGCGCAAAAATTCACGGAAATCGATCCTGGAAAGCTGGTCGTGGGGATTTTTGGCAAACGGGCGAAGCTGGATCACCGGCTCGCCGACGGTGAGCGCATCGAAATTTACCGACCGTTGAAAGCGGACCCGCGGGAGATTCGGCGGCAACTGGCCGCGCAGGGCAAAACCATGGGCAAGGCCAGGAAAACCGATCAGTAGCCTGATGCTTCGTCGGTCGAAGGCTCCCCGGCAATCCTGTCAAAACGGCTAACCTGGTCGCCATCAAAGAAAACCACAAAATGATGGGTGGTTTTTTCGCGGGTTTTCCCCTCCTTGAAATAGTAATAATAATCCCAGCGATCCTTATCGAAAGGATTGTTGACCAGTGGCGTACCCAGCAAAAACCGGACTTGCAGGCGGGTCATTCCGATTTCGACTTGTTCGATGAGATCCGCATCCAGCAGATTGCCCTGCTGAATGTTGATGCGATAGACGCAGCCGCCGGCCAAGGCGGCAGCGACCAGCATCGCTGCAACCAGGTTCAATCGGCGAACCAGTGGACTATAATTATATTGGTTTTTTGGCGCATTCATGTACGGGTCGGCTCGTGTTTAGCGTACAATTTTTGTTGGCAGCAGCCTGCCGCAAGCCGGCAGGCGTGGCATCATAGCGTATCAGACAGGCTTGCCGGCGGGAAATTCGATGGAACGCAGCGAACTGAGAAAAGCGGGACTCAAGGTAACGCAGCCGCGGATGCGGATATTGAACATCCTGGAAAGCAGCGACCAGCGCCATATGAGCGCCGAGGATATCTACAAGTCGCTGCTGGAGTCGGGCGAGGATATCGGCCTGGCGACAGTCTATCGGGTTCTCACCCAGTTCCAGACGGCCGGTCTTGTGTCGCGGCATAATTTCGATGGTGGTCATTCTGTTTTTGAACTGGATACGGGCGTTCATCACGATCATATCGTGTGCAACGATTGTGGCCGCATCGAAGAATTCATGAACCCGGTTATCGAAAGCCGGCAGGAGGAGATCGCGAAGGAACACGGGTTCAGCCTGGTCGCGCACTCGATGATTCTTTACGGTCGCTGCCTGAACCCGGACTGCCCGCACCGGACCGACGAGAATTAATTGCTTATCTGCTTGCGGTCCGGGCAATCATTTCCCGCGCGTGTTCCCTGGTCTTGGTCGTGATATCCACGCCGCCGAGCATGCGTGCGAGTTCTTCGACTTTTTCTTCGCCTTCAAGATGGCTGAGCGCCGTTCGCGTGGTTTTGCCATCGGTAATTTTCATGATGCGCAGGTGCTGATGGGACTGGCTCGCAACCTGCGGGAGATGAGTTACGCACATCACCTGGTAACGCCCGCCGAGTTCGCGCAGGTGCCGCCCGACAATTTCCGCAACACCGCCCCCGATACCGCTATCGACCTCATCGAACACCAGGCTGGGGACCTGGCTGCTATCGGCAAGAATCACCTGGACGGCCAGGCTGATACGGGATAGCTCGCCGCCTGACGCTACTTTGCCGATCGCTTGTTCCGGTTGTCCCGGGTTGGCGGCGACCAGGAACTCGATGTCATCCAGGCCTTTGGCCGAATAATTCGATTCAGCGACTTCCGTTACCTGGCAAACAAAGCGTCCGCCGGGCATGCCGAGTTTTTGCATCACCGCGCTGACTTCGCTGCTGAGCCTGGTGGCGTTGCGAACCCTGATTGCGGAAAGCTTTTTGGCAAACTCCAGGTAATTGCTTTTCGCCCGGGTGACGTCTACGGTCAGTTTTTCAAGCCGGCTTTCGGCATTCTCCAGGTTTTCCAACTCGGTCTGCATCGTTGCCAGGTGCGCCAGTAGCCGATGGGGTTCCAGCTTGTGCTTGCGCGCCAGTTCATGCGCGCTGTCGAGCCTGGATTCCACCTGCCGCTGCCGCTCGGGGTCGATTTCCATGCCATCGAGATAACGGCGCAGGTCTTCGGCCGCTTCTGAAATCCGGATGTCCGCTTCGCCGATCATCTCCAGCGTCGCTTTGAGCGACGGATCGAGTTCCACCGCACCGCCGACCGCGCTGGCGGCCTGGGACACCAAAGACTGCGCAGATCCATTGTCGTTCTCGTACAGAAATTGCAGTGCCTGCTGGGCCCTTTCCATCAGCATGCCCGAATGCGCCAGTTTTTTTCGCTCAAGCTCGAGTTGCTCCAGTTCACCGTCTTGCAGCGCCAGCGCATCGAGTTCGCGGACCTGGTATCGCAACAGGTCCAGCCGCGCTTCACGGTCCTTTTGCTGATCCTGTACTGAGTTCAGGTCCGCCGCCAGTGACTGCCAGTTGCGGTGGGAGCGCTCGACATCCTGGCCAAGGTCCGCATGACCGCCATGGGTATCCAGCAGTTCCATCTGGGTCGGTTTGCGGAGCAGCGACTGATGCGCGTGCTGGCCATGAATATCGACCAGTTGCTCGCCGAGTTCGGTCAGCGAGCGCAGCGGGACCGATTGACCGTTGATAAAGGACTTCGAGCGGCCTTCACGGCTGATGACCCGCCGCAATACGCATTCATCCTCTGAATCCAGGGCTTGCTCGCGCAGCCAGGCGAGCGCAGGCGAGTCAGGGTCGATTTCAAAACTTGCGGTAATCTCGGCTCGCTCGGCGCCATGGCGAACCGTGGCGCTGTCTGCGCGGTCACCGAGCACCAGCCCCAACGCGCCGACCAGGATGGATTTCCCGGCGCCGGTCTCACCGGTCAGTACGGTCATTCCCGGACTCAGTTCCAGTTCTGCTTCGTCGATGATGGCGAAGTTGCGAATTCTGATATGGCTCAGCATGGCGCGGTCAGCTCGTTGGCTCGCGGTTGCTCCGACTGCTGTCTCCCCAGCGCAGCTTGGATCGCAACATGCGGTAATAATCGTAATCGGCGGGATGAATCAGCGTCAGGCGTTGCTTGCTGGCGCGGATCGACAGCGTCTGGTTCTCGTCCATATTCCCAAGCAGGTGGCCATCGCAAAAAATCGGCACGTTACCGCGCGGCGATCGCGCCAGCCGCAGGCTGATGGCGGAGTCCGCGGGGATCACTATCGGCCGGTCGCTGAGCGTATGCGGGCAAACAGGAACCAGCAACAAAGCGTCGAGAGACGGTTGAATGATGGGTCCGCCGCAGGAAAGCGCATAGGCGGTCGAGCCGGTTGCGGTCGCGACGATCAGCCCATCGCCGGTGTGGGTGTTGACGTACTGGCCATCGACCATGGTCTCTATATCGACCATGCGGCCGGTCTCCGAACGCTGAATGACCACATCGTTGAGTGCGTTTAGCGTTTGCTCCTTTGCTCCGCTGCTCAAGGAGACCTCCAGGTACAGTCGCTGGTCCTCCTGGTAATTGCCGGCCAGCACTTCGTCTACCTTCGGCAGCATGTCGACCTGACCGATATCGGCCAGAAAGCCGAGCCGGCCGCGATTGATGCCAAGCACCGGCGTGGTACTGCCGGCGACCAGCGAAGCCGCGTCCAGCATGGTTCCATCACCACCAATGGCGATCAAAAGGTCGGCGGTGGCAGCAAGTTTTTCCGGGTCACACGCCTGCGCGCCGGGCAAATCGATTTTCCCGGCGGTCGCCGCCGGGAGCAGCACTTCGCGACCGGTCGCCAACAGGTGTGCACCCAGGGCTGCCATGGCCTGGGCTTCAGCGCTCTCCCGATGCTTGCCGACCAGCGCGATTTTTCGGAATTGCTTGTTCATATCGATTCCGCGCTTTGTAGCACGTTGCTGATTTTGTGGCCAGAGCCGGGTCTTTCACGGCCGGCCGGGTTTAGCTTGACAGCCTGTTCTGCGCATTGATAGGTTCACCTGACAATCCCGCGTGGAGATTGCCTGTGCAACTGAGTCCAGACCGGTGATGATTTCGGCAAAGCATGACGAATTGCCCAACGAACGCGCGCGCCAGCTTTTGAAGGCTCTGGTCGAGCGGTATATCGAAAAAGGTTTGCCGGTCGGTTCGCGAACGCTGGCCAAAGGATCGGGCATGGATCTCAGTCCGGCGACGATTCGCAACGTCATGGCCGATCTAGAAGACCATGGATTCATCGCTGCGCCGCATACCTCGGCCGGCCGTGTGCCCACGCAGAAAGGTTACCGCCTGTTCGTGGATACCCTGGTCAAACTCAAGCCGCCAACCGGCAAGGAAATCCATAGCCTGGAAGAACAACTGTCCGGGCGTGGTGAAGACATCAAAAGCCTGGTGGAGTCAGCGAGTACCCTTTTGTCGAGCCTGACTCACCTGGCCGGCATCGTTACTGTGCCACGGCAACCTCATCCCGCTCTGAGCCAGATCGAGTTTCTGCCCTTGTCCGATCGACGGGTCCTCGCGATCATGGTGGTCAATAACGAGGAGGTCCAGAACCGCATTCTTCACCTGGAGCGGGATTTTTCGGCCGACGAATTGCGGCAGGCCGCCAATTACCTGAACCAGGAATTTGCCGGTCGCAAACTGGACGATGTGCGCCGGGGGATCCTGGAAAAGCTTCAGGAAACCCGTGCGAACATGAACCAGCTAATGGCTGACGCGATCCAGATCGCCAGTGCGGCGCTGAGCCCGGAAGAGGGCGATCAAAACGCCTACGTCCTGGCGGGCCAGACCAACCTGATGGATATTGCGGATCTTTCCGACGTGGACAAGTTGCGTGAGCTGTTCGACGGATTCACGCGTCAGCGGGACATCCTGCATTTGCTGGATCAAAGCCTGGCGGCAGGCGGTGTACAGATTTTTATCGGTCAGGAGTCCGGTTACCGCATGCTTGACGAATGCAGCCTGGTAGCGGCGCCTTACGAAGTGAATCGTGAAGTGGTTGGCGTACTCGCCGTTATCGGTCCGACCCGTATGGCTTACGAGCGTATTATTCCGATCGTGGATGTAACCGCCAGATTGCTGGGTTCCGCCTTGAACTCCAGGTTCTGAACCCCATAATCGATTCGCAATCGGTGACGGGCCGGGATGCCTGTGACGCATTATTTAATCTGGAGCGGGAACAGATGGGTACAGATCAGAAACAGCCTGATGACGCGGCGGATCCGGAAAACGCGGCTGCGGACAAGCAGGGTCCGAAGGAGGATGCGTCCGCGGAAACGCCCCCGTTGACCGAGTCGGAGCGCGAGCTGGTCGACGCCAAGCACAAGGCGGAAGAGAACTGGGAACTGTATCTGCGCACTGCGGCAGAGTTGGAAAATGTTCGCAAGCGCGGTCAGCGGGAATTAGAAAATGCACGCCGTTATGGAATTGACCGATTCGCACAGGAATTGCTTGCGGTAGGGGACAGCCTGGAAAAGGGGCTCGAAGCGGCCAGCGAGGAACCCAGCGTGGAGATCCTGATGGCGGGCAAGGAGGCCACGCTGAAGCAACTCAAACAGTTGATGGAAAGATTCAACATCGTTGAACTGAACCCGCTCGGCGAAGCATTCGACCCTGAATTGCACGAAGCGATGACCACCCAGCCCAGTGAAGAATACCAGCCGGGTCAGGTAATGGCGGTGGTCCAGAAGGGCTACCGCATCCATGACCGGCTGCTCAGGCCGGCACGCGTCATTATTGCTGCAGAGGCCGAAAATCCGGAAGAGGGAAACTCTTGAAGTTTTACCGGTCGGCACCATTTACAGCGGTAATCGGTTTTTAAGAATTTTTTGGAGACATCTAATGGGCAAGGTAATTGGCATAGACCTGGGAACCACGAACTCGTGTGTGGCCGTCATGGACGGCAACAACCCAAAGGTTATTGAAAACAGCGAGGGCGATCGCACGACCCCGTCGGTGGTTGCGTTTACCAAGGACGACGAAGTCCTGGTGGGTCAGGCGGCGAAACGGCAGGCGGTAACCAACCCGACCAACACCTTGTTTGCGGTCAAGCGGCTGATCGGCCGCAGGTTCAAGGACGAAGTGGTGGGGCGTGATATGGACATGGTGCCTTACAAGATTGTCGAAGCGGACAATGGCGATGCCTGGGTCGAAGCCAACGGCAAAAAGATGGCGGCGCCGGAAATATCCGCCAGGATCCTGATGAAAATGAAGCAGACCGCCGAAGATTACCTGGGCGAGAAAGTGACCGAGGCGGTGATCACGGTCCCGGCCTATTTCAACGATTCGCAGCGTCAGGCGACTAAGGACGCCGGCAAAATCGCCGGCCTGGATGTCAAGCGCATCATCAACGAGCCAACCGCGGCCGCGCTTGCTTATGGCATGGATAAACAGCGTGGGGATCGCAAGATAGCGGTCTACGACCTCGGTGGCGGCACCTTCGATATCTCGATCATCGAGATCGCGGTCGTCGATGGCGAACACCAGTTTGAAGTACTCGCCACCAACGGCGATACCTTTCTCGGGGGCGAGGATTTCGATCTTCGAGTGATCGAATACCTGGCAGACACGTTCAAAAAGGAAAGCGGTGTCGATGTGCGCCAGGATCCGCTGGCGATGCAGCGCCTCAAAGAGGCGGCCGAGAAAGCCAAGATCGAGTTGTCTTCAGCGCAGCAGACCGAAATCAATCTGCCGTATATCACGGCGGATGCCAGCGGGCCCAAGCATCTGAACATCAAGATGACGCGGGCGAAGCTCGAATCACTGGTCGGAGAATTGATCAAACGTACCGTTGGCCCGTGCAAGATCGCGCTCAAAGACGCCGGTTTGTCGGCCAAGGAGATTGACGACGTGATCCTGGTCGGTGGACAGACCCGCATGCCGAAGGTTCAGGAGGCAGTGAAAGCGTTCTTTGGCAAGGAGCCCCGCAAGGACGTCAACGCGGACGAGGCGGTAGCCGTGGGTGCCGCCATCCAGGCCGGTGTTCTGGCTGGCGATGTCAAGGATGTCTTGCTGCTTGATGTGACGCCGCTGTCGCTGGGCATTGAAACGCTCGGTGGCGTGATGACGCGGTTGATCGACAAAAATACCACGATTCCGACCAAGGCCAACCAGGTGTTTTCGACTGCCGAGGATAATCAGACTGCGGTAACGATTCATGTCCTGCAGGGCGAGCGCGAGCGGGGGGTCGACAACAAATCTCTGGGTCGTTTCGATTTGTCCGATATACCCCCATCGCGGCGCGGCCTGCCGCAGATCGATGTAACTTTTGACATCGACGCCAACGGTATTCTGAATGTATCGGCCAAGGACAAGGCGACTGGCAAGGAGCAAAAGATTGTCATCAAGGCTTCGAGCGGTCTTGCCGAGGATGAAATCGAGAAAATGGTCTCAGATGCCGAAGCGCATGCCGAAGAAGACCGGAAATTCCGCGAACTGGTCAATGCCAGGAACCAGGCCGATGGCCTGGTGCATGCGACGGAAAAGTCTCTTGAGGACCTGGAAGACAAGGTCGAGGCAGACGAGAAAGAAAAGATCGAAGCTGCGATCAAGGACCTCAAGGAGGTGCTCGACGGTGACGATTTGGAAGCCATCGAAAATGGCGCGAAGGCCCTGGCCGAAGCATCTTCTCCGTTGATGCAAAGAGTTTACGAGGAGCAGGTCAAGGAGGCGGCAGCCGAACAATCGCAGGCCGGTGACGGCAGCGAAGCGACGGCGGATGAGGATGTCGTCGACGCCGAGTTTGAGGAAGTGAAGGACGAAGAGTCCAAAAAGGACGATTGATTCATCGGTGACCGCGATGGTCGTTTGTGGTCTTGCAGGATCGACGGGCTGTCGGCTGGAAACGGTCGGCAGCCTTGTCTGTATTCGCCGGGCACGCAGGCATCGGCGAATGCTCCACGGGAAGCAGAATGAGTAAACGGGATTATTACGAAACTCTTGCTGTCAAGCGGGGCGCGTCGGCGGCCGAGATCAAGAAGGCCTACCGCCGGCTCGCGATGAAACATCATCCCGATCGCAATCCGGGCAATGACGACGCCGAAGCGCATTTCAAGGAAGCCAAGGAAGCCTACGAAGTCCTCAGCAATGAACCCAAGCGGGCGGCCTATGACCAGTTTGGTCATGCCGGTCTGGATGGGGCCGCGGGCGCCGGCGGGTTCAATCCCGGCGTTGCCTTCAGCGATATTTTCGGCGATATTTTCGGCGACATATTCGGCGGTGGGCGGCGCGGCGGCCGTCACCAGGTGTTTCGCGGCGCCGACCTTCGCTATCAACTCGACCTCGATTTAGAGCAGGCGGTTTTTGGCGACGATGTCGAAGTCAGTTACTCGACCCTGAGCGAGTGCGAGAGTTGTCATGGCAGTGGCGCGAGGGCGGGCTCGGAACCGCAGACCTGCCCGTCCTGTGGCGGCCATGGGCAAGTCCGCATGTCGCAGGGTATGTTTTCCATACAGCAGACCTGCCCGCGGTGTCGCGGCACCGGTCAGCAGATCGTCGACCCCTGTGATGGGTGTGCTGGACGGGGGCGCATCAACAAACGCAGGACCTTATCCGTGAAAGTGCCTGCGGGCGTGGATACCGGGGATAGAATCAGGCTGTCCGGCGAAGGCGAAGCCGGGCGCAACGGCGGGCCCGCGGGCGATCTCTATGTCGAAATCAGGGTTCGCGCTCACGAGATTTTCCAGCGTGACGGCGCCCACCTGCATTGCGAGATACCGATCAGCATGGCGACCGCGTTGCTGGGAGACACGGTCGAGGTTCCCACGCTGGCTGGCGAAGTTTCCCTGAAGATTCCAGCCGGAACGCAATCCGCCAAGGTTTTCCGCTTGCGCGGCAAGGGCGCCGCCCCGGTCCGCGGTGGGCCGGCCGGTGATTTGTTCTGCAAGGTTAAACTGGAGACGCCGGTTAACCTGACCGATGAGCAGCAGGAACTGGTGCGCCAACTCGAAAAGAGCCTGAATGCCGGTGGCAAACGTCATCATCCCCATTCCCGTTCCTGGCTGGATACGGTAAAAAAGTTTTTTGACAAACTTGGAGCCTGAAATGGGTGGAACCCGCGCGAAAGTCGCAATACTTGGCGCAAGTGGCCGGATGGGCCAGGCTTTGCTTGGCGCCCTGCGCCAGTCGGCCGATCTGGAACTTAGCGGCGCGCTGGTCAGCCCGGACAATGGGCGGATAGGGCAGGACGCGGGCGCTGGTTTGGGTTGGTGCAGCGGGGTGAAATACAGCGCCGGGTTGGCGGAGGTCCTGTCGCCTGCCGAGGTCGCCATCGATGTAACTTTGCCGGTTGTCAGCACAGATATTATCGCGGCATGCCGATCGTCGGGGTGCCCGCTGGTGATCGGGACCAGCGGCCTGAGCGTTGAACAACACGGCGCGTTAGCGGACGCAGCGAATTCGATTGCGGTATTGCCGGCGGCGAATTTCAGTATTGCCATGACCTTGATGATGGGCATGGTGAGAGAAGCCGCCGCCAAGCTCGGTCCAGCCTGGCAGGTCGATATCCTGGAAACCCATCACCGGCATAAGATCGACCGGCCTTCGGGAACCGCGCTTGCTTTGGCTGAAGTGATCGCCGGCGAGCGGGGCAAAACACTGGCCGAGACACTCGAGTGCATCGAGACCGGCGGGGAACGCAAGGTTCCCGACAGCATCGCAATCCAGTCGGTGCGCAGCGGCGAAGTCGCTGGCGAGCATGCGGTCACTTTTGGAGAGGGTTCAGAGACGCTCGAATTGGTGCACAGCGCGGGCAGCAGGGCGGCTTTTGCCCGCGGAGCCTTATTGGCCGCCGCCTGGCTGGCGACCCAAAACCCCGGTCTTTACCGGATGGAGCAGGTACTGGCGGACAAGCGCGGATAGCATAGACACCCGGGAGCCGGCTGAGTACAATTTAGCTGCCAGGCAAGTTACGGGTGCCCGGTAAGCGGGAGGGGTCCGGTTCGGATTCAGCCCGCTTAACTTATGTGGAACTTTTATTTTCAAAAACAATTAGTTAGTGCAAATAATTAAAGTCTTTTCTCGACACCCGAACCCGGCCACCGGGGGACAAAGACACCATTTGTGGCTGCAGATCTGCGGCGGGGGAACCGGAACGTGAATATTCCGGCAATTCTGGCTCTCGCCGACGGCACTATTTTTCTCGGCAAATCGATAGGCGTCAGCGGGCAGACCGTTGGCGAAGTCGTATTCAATACCGCGATGACCGGCTACCAGGAGATTATCAGCGACCCGTCCTATGCCCGCCAGATCGTTACACTGACCTATCCGCATATCGGCAATACCGGTGTCAATGCGATGGATATGGAAGCGGATCGTCTCCATTGCGCCGGCCTGATAATCCGGGACCTGCCGATTCGGCCGAGTAGCTGGCGGATGGAAGAGAGTTTGCCGGATTTCCTGGTTCGTAATGGCCTGATCGCGCTGGCGGGCATCGATACCCGCAAACTGACCCGTATTATTCGCAAAAACGGCGCCCAGGCCGGTTGCATCATGAGCGGTGAAATCGACGAAGCCGCAGCGCTTGCAGCGGCCCGTGAGTTCCCGGGGCTGACCGGCATGGATCTGGCCAAAGTCGTCAGTACCGAGGAGCCGTATTCGTGGAACGAAGGCACGGTGTGGCGGGCCGAAGCAAGCAAGGAAACCACGGCTGATCGTTTCCGGGTCGTCGCATACGACTACGGGATCAAGCGCAACATCTTGCGCTTGTTGCACGGCGCCGGGTGCGACGTGACGGTGGTCGCGGCACAAGCGCCAGCCAGCGATGTCCTGGCGATGAATCCGGATGGCGTTTTTCTGTCAAATGGGCCGGGTGATCCGCAGCCATGCGGCTACGCGATCCGGGCGATCGGTGAAATCCTGGATGCCGGAATTCCGACCTTCGGAATCTGTCTGGGCTATCAGCTGATGGCTCTGACCAGTGGCGCGCGCACGGTCAAGATGAAATTCGGTCACCACGGGGCGAATCATCCGGTGGTCGATATCGAATCGGGGCGAGTTTTTATCAGCAGCCAGAACCACGGTTTTGCGGTCGACGAAAAAAGCCTGCCGAGCAACCTGGTCGCCACCCATCGCTCTCTTTTTGATGGTTCGCTGCAGGGTATCCGCCGTACCGATTGCCCGGCATTTGGTTTTCAGGGTCATCCGGAAGCCAGCCCGGGGCCCCGCGAGCTAAGCCCGATGTTTGCAAATTTCATGGCGTTGATGGCAACAGGCAGAATCCAGGCGGGCGCTGAAAATGCCGGCACCAGAAGCGCTGCCGGCTGAGGCAACGATGAATAACCCGATATGGCTGGCCTGAGAGTCGGCGACAGATACTGATGCCAAAAAGAACCGACATTGAGACCATCCTGATCATCGGCGCCGGGCCCATCGTCATCGGCCAGGCCTGCGAGTTCGATTATTCGGGTGCCCAGGCCTGCAAGGCGTTGCGCGAGGAGGGCTACCGGGTGGTCCTGGTCAACTCCAACCCGGCAACCATCATGACGGATCCCGAAATGGCGGATGCTGTCTATATAGAGCCGGTGCAGTGGCGCACGGTGGCGAAAATCATCGAAAAAGAAAGGCCGGACGCCCTGTTGCCGACCATGGGTGGGCAGACCGGGCTGAATTGCGCCCTGGATCTTGCTCGCGAGGGCGTGCTGGAAAAATTTGGCGTGGAATTGATCGGCGCCTCGCGGGAAGCCATCGATATGGCGGAAGATCGCGAGCAGTTTCGCGAAGCGATGAAGGAGATCGGTCTGGCCTGTCCCCTGTCGGAAATTGCCCACAACATGGCAGACGCGCTCGCCATCCAGGAGAAACTCGGTTTCCCGATCGTTATTCGGCCGTCGTTCACCATGGGTGGCAGCGGCAGCGGTATCGCTTACAACAAGGAAGAGTTTGACGAAATTGTTTCCCGCGGGCTCGATCTGTCGCCAACCACCGAGGTATTGCTGGAAGAATCGGTACTCGGCTGGAAAGAATTCGAAATGGAGGTCGTCCGCGACCGCAATGACAACTGCATCATTATATGCTCGATTGAAAACGTGGATGCCATGGGCGTACACACCGGCGACTCGATCACCGTGGCGCCCGCGCAAACCTTGACCGACAAGGAGTACCAGGATCTCAGGGATGCTTCGTTCGCGGTGCTCCGCAAAATCGGCGTCGAAACGGGCGGCTCCAATGTACAGTTTGCGATCAATCCCGATGACGGGCGCTTGCTGGTCATCGAGATGAATCCGCGGGTCAGTCGGTCGTCGGCGCTGGCCTCTAAAGCCACCGGTTTCCCGATCGCCAAGGTTGCCGCCAAACTCGCGGTCGGCTACACGCTTGACGAGTTGCGCAACGAGATTACCGGCGGTGCGACCCCGGCATCGTTCGAGCCGACGATAGACTATGTGGTCACCAAGATTCCACGATTCAATTTCGAGAAATTCACTGGCTGCAACGATCGGTTGACGACGCAAATGAAATCGGTCGGCGAAGTCATGGCGATCGGGCGCACCTTCCAGGAATCGTTCCAAAAAGCGCTGCGCGCCATGGAAACCGGCACCACCGGCCTGAACCCGAAGCTAAGTGGTCCGTTGAGCGATGAACAGTTTCGCGATCTCCGCCAGGAATTGAGGATGCCGGGGCCTGATCGTCTGCTGTTTCTTGCGGACGCAATGCGCCTGGGGATGGCCGACGAGGAACTCTCGGCGCTCAGCGGTATCGACCCGTGGTTTGTTGCGCAGATTTCGGACCTGGTGAAGGCCGAAACCGATTTGCTCGGAAAAACCATCAATGATCTTACGATCGAACAATTGCGGGGGCTCAAACGCAAGGGATTCGGCGATCTGCGCCTGTCGGAAATCTTGAAATGCACCGAAAACGAGGTCCGCCAAAGACGTTTGGAACTCGGCATCCTGCCGGTTTTCAAGCGGGTGGATACCTGTGCCGCCGAATTCGCGACCAGCACGGCATATATGTATTCGACTTACGAGGATGAATGCGAGGCCGAACCCGGCGACCGGCGGAAGATCATGATTCTCGGTGGCGGCCCGAATCGTATCGGTCAGGGTATCGAGTTCGATTATTGCTGCGTGCATGCGGCGCTGGCCCTGCGCGAAGCCGGCTATGAAACCATCATGGTCAACTGTAATCCGGAAACCGTGTCCACCGATTTTGACATCTCGGACCGGCTGTATTTTGAGCCGCTGACTTTCGAAGACGTAATGGCGATTATCGATATCGAGAAACCTACCGGTGTCATCGTGCAATATGGCGGACAGACGCCGCTGAAACTGGCACGTGCTCTGGAAGCGGCGGGGGCCACGATCATCGGTACATCTCCGGATTCCATCGACCTGGCTGAAGATCGCGAGCGGTTTCAAAGACTGGTCGATAAACTGGGGATCCGCCAGCCGCCCAACGGCACGGTCCGCAACGAAAAAGAAGCGCTTGAGGTGGCCGGCAAAGTGGGATACCCGCTGGTTGTACGTCCCAGCTACGTGCTCGGCGGACGTGCAATGGAGGTCGTTTTTAACGATGGGGATTTGCTCGGTTATCTGAAAGACGCAGTGCAGGTGTCCAATGACAGCCCGGTGCTGCTCGACCGGTTCCTCGATCTGGCGGTCGAGGTGGATGTCGACGCCATTTGCGATGGCGAGCGGGTTTTTGTCGCCGGCATCATGGAGCATATCGAGCAGGCCGGCGTGCATTCCGGCGATTCGGGTTGCTGTTTGCCACCAAACACTTTGAGCGAGGAAACCCAGGCCGAACTGAAAAAACAAGTCGTGGAACTGGCTCTTGCCCTTGGGGTGAAGGGGCTGATGAACACGCAGTTCGCCATCCAGAACGGTGCGATTTTCATACTCGAAGTCAATCCCAGGGCATCGCGAACGGTGCCTTTCGTGTCCAAGGCGATTGGTTTGCCGATCGCGAAAATCGCTGCCCGGGTCATGGCTGGCGAATCTCTGGCAGACCAGGGAGTAGAGGGCGAGCGCCGGCCACCGTTTTTCTCGGTCAAGGAATCGGTATTCCCGTTCAATAAGTTTCCAGAATCCGACCCGATACTTGGGCCGGAGATGCGCTCGACCGGCGAAGTCATGGGTAGCGGCAGGAGCTTTGGAGAGGCTTATGCGAAGGCGCAGCTTGCCTCGGGCGTCGTGCTGCCGACCTCGGGCACTGCCTTGCTTAGCGTTCGTGATCAGGACAAACCCGCAGCGGTTGAACTCGCGCGCGAGTTGATTTCCAGAGGTTTCGAGATTGTGGCGACCCATGGAACGGCGAACGCGCTGGAAGCGGCCGGTGTTGTCTGCCAGCATGCCAACAAGGTTCGCGAAGGACGGCCGCACATTGTCGACATGATAAAAAATCATGAGATTACCTTGATCGTGAATACCACGGAGGGCAAACAGGCCACCCACGAATCGCATTCGATTCGGAGTGAAGCGGTGCACCAGAAAGTCACTTACTACACAACGATTTCCGCGGCCCGGGCGACCTGCGATGCCATGGACCATCAACACGAACTCGAAGTGTTTTGCCTGCAGACCCTGCACCAGGAGGTACTCGCATGAGTAAAGTCCCGCTGACCGTAAAAGGCGCTGAAATGCTCCGCGCAGAGTTGAAAAAACTGAAATCCGAAGATCGACCGAGGATTATCAAGGCGATCGCGGAGGCGCGGGCCCATGGCGATCTGAAAGAGAATGCCGAATATCACGCGGCCAAGGAGCAACAGGGTTTCACCGAGGGCCGGATCAAGGACATCGATGGCAAATTGTCGCATGCGCAAATTATCGATGTCACTGAACTCCCGGTCTCCGGCCGCGTTGTTTTTGGGGTCACAGTCGAGCTGACAGACGAAGATAATGGCGAAAAAAAGGTTTACCGGATTGTCGGCGAGGACGAGGCGAATATCCGTGCCGGTCTTCTGTCTTACACCTCACCCATCGCCAGGGCGCTGATAGGCAAGGAAGCCGGCGATATTGTCGAGGTGCGGACGCCGGGCGGCGATTGTTCCTACGAAATTGCAAAGGTGCGGTACATCTGATTTTCCGTAGCCGCAATAGAAATGCTCTGAGCCAGGCAGGCTTTGGCGTTGCCAGCCGGGTCCTGTTGAGCCTGTGGGCAGGCAGCCTGTGGACAGTCGGTTACCTGGCTGCGCCCACGCTGTTTGCGGTGTTGGATGACCGCCGGCTTGCCGGTGAAATAGCCGGCCGGTTGTTTTACGCGGAAACCTGGCTCAGCTTGATCTGCGCCGCCCTGATTCTATTGCCTGAATTCATTGGCGGCCTTCGCCGCGCTATTTTCAAGCTGGACAATATTCTGGTGATCCTTTGCGTGGTTTTGCTGGCGGGGACGGAATGGGGCGTGCGGCCGCTGATGGATGCGTCGCGGTTTGCGGATGGCGGCGCGGGGCCGGATTTCGCGATGTGGCACGGCGTCGCCGCGGGAATGTACCTGTCGGCCAGCATCGTGGCTTTGATTCTGCTGTGGCGATCGGCTTCAGGGAGGTAGGATCATGCCGGTCAGATCCGGGTTGGCCCGGTAGAAAACCGCGGTGTTGCCAATACGCTGAACCAGTTCCGCGTTGCGATCCCGGCAGATTCGCTGAATGATTTCGTTTCGTGAATCGCGATCGCCGACCCTGATCCGCGTCTTTAGCAGTTCATGGCTGGCCAGTGCCTGTTCGATTTCCGTGGCAACCGTCTTGCTTAGACCGCTGCCGCCGATCCATACCACCGGTTTGAGGCTGTGGGCGCGGCCGCGAAGAAATTTTTTCTGTGCTTCATTTAACATGTGGAGATTATAGGGGCGAGGATGGCAAAACGCAGCAAAAGCAGTTCCCGCTGGATGCAGGAACACCTGAAGGACGAATACGTCCTGCGGGCGCAGAAAGAAGGCTGGCGATCACGCGCAGTCTACAAGCTCAGCGAAATCCATGAACGGGAGAAACTGATCCGGCCAGGAATGACGCTGATCGACCTCGGGGCGGCGCCCGGCAGCTGGAGCCAGTATGCGACCAGCCTGCTGGATGGACGCGGGTCGATTTTGGCGCTGGACCTGCTGGCCATGGATTCTTTGCCGGATGTCGAGTTTATCCAAGGCGATTTCACCGAGCCGGCCGTTCTCGAAGAGTTGCTGGGGCGTCTCGGGGATCGTAAAGCCGACCTTGTAATGGCGGATATGGCCCCAAATATGAGCGGTATGAGCGCTGTCGATCAGCCCCGTGTGATTTATCTTGCGGAGTTGACGCTTGAACTGGCCCACAAGGTACTGAAACCGGGTGGATTCATGCTGGTCAAACTGTTCCACGGCCAGGGATTCGATGAATACGTGGCCGCGGTGAAACCCTGTTTTGGCAAGGTGAAAGTCAGGAAACCCAAGGCCTCCAGACCGCGTAGCCGTGAGACTTATCTGCTGGCGGGACAATATGGCTTATAGTAGGGTCTAATTAACTGGAAAGCGGCCCGGAAAGGCCGCAGCGGGCCGGGAGGCCCAGGGGTTTGTTTTGAGCGATTTTACCAAACAGTTATTGCTTTGGGTCAGCATTGCCATGGTGCTGGTCATGGTGTTCAACAGCTTCAGCACGAACCAGCAGCAGGCTGTCGAAGTCGGTTACTCGGAATTCCTCGACGATGTCGAGGCTGGCAATGTGTTCGAGGTCGTCATTGACGGCAAGATAATCAGCGGGACCTACCGGGACGGCCAGCGCGAGTTCTGGAGCAGTAATCCGGAAACGGAGACCACCGAGCTGATCGAAGTGCTGCGTAGCAACAACGTCAAGATCAAGGGTGCGCCACCCGAGCGCAAGTCCCTGTTGATGGAATTATTCCTCTCCAGTTTCCCGATCCTCCTGCTGATTGGCGTCTGGGTCTACTTCATGCGCCAGATGCAAGGCGGCGCCGGTGGCCGTGGCGCGATGTCATTTGGCAAGAGCCGCGCTCGGTTGCTCAGCGAAGACCAGGTCGGCGTCACTTTTTCGGACGTAGCCGGTATCGAGGAAGCCAAGGAGGAGGTCGGCGAAATCGTGGATTTCCTGCGCGATCCGTCGAAATTCCAACGCCTTGGCGGGAAACTCCCCAAAGGTGTGTTGATGACTGGTGCGCCGGGCACTGGCAAGACACTGCTTGCGCGGGCCATTGCCGGCGAAGCCAAGGTCCCGTTTTTTACGATTTCCGGCTCTGATTTTGTCGAGATGTTTGTCGGAGTAGGCGCTTCGCGCGTTCGCGACATGTTTGAACAGGCGAAAAAGACCGCGCCATGCATTATTTTTATTGATGAAATTGACGCCGTCGGCCGTCATCGTGGCGCGGGTCTGGGTGGTGGGCACGATGAGCGCGAGCAGACTCTGAATCAGTTGCTGGTCGAAATGGACGGGTTCGAAGGTAATGAAGGCGTCATCGTTATTGCCGCGACCAACCGCCCCGATGTGCTCGATCCGGCATTGCTCCGGCCCGGCCGGTTTGATCGCCAGGTGGAGGTCCCGCTTCCCGATGTTCGCGGCCGCGAGCAGATCCTCAAGGTGCATATGCGCAAAGTGCCGATAGACGATGACGTGCGTCCGAAAATCATCGCCAGGGGCACACCGGGCTTTTCGGGGGCCGATCTGGCGAACCTGATCAATGAAGCTGCGCTCATTGCCGCGCGGGCGAATCGCCGGACAGTCGACATGGAGCAGTTCGAGAAAGCCAAGGATAAAATCATGATGGGCGCCGAGCGGCGCTCGATGGTCATGAGCGAGGAAGAGCGCAAGCTCACCGCATACCACGAGTCCGGACACGCCATCGTGGGGTTGAGCGTGCCCGACCACGATCCAGTGTACAAAGTCACGATTATCCCGCGTGGCCGGGCGCTGGGCGTGACCGTTTTTCTGCCGGAAGAAGATCGCTACAGTTTCAGCAGGCGTCGTCTTGAAAGCCAGATTTCCAGTTTGTTTGGCGGGCGCATTGCCGAGTCAATGATATTTGGCAAGGACGCGGTGACCACGGGTGCGGCTAACGACATAGAGCGGGCGACCGCCCTGGCCCGCAACATGGTTACCAAGTGGGGTTTGTCGGATGGCATGGGTCCGCTGACCTATGCCGAAGACGATGGCGAGATTTTCCTTGGACGCAGCGTCACCCAGCACAAACATGTATCCGATGAAACCGCACATGCCATTGACCGGGAAATCCGCGTGCTGATCGATCGGAACTATGCGCGCGCCGAAAAAATCCTGCAAAAGGAAACGAAAACGCTGCACAAGATGGCCGAGGCATTGATCAAGTACGAAACCATTGACGAGGAGCAGATCAAGGACATCATGGCGGGGCGCAAACCGAAACCCCCCGCGGACTGGGAAGACAGCGAAACCAGGGGTTCCGCGAAAGACAAGAAAGGCCGGAAAAAAGCCAAAGGGAAGATCGGCGGACCGGCTGAACAGCTTTAGTTTCCTGGCCCATCATTGATCCCGAAGCATTTGCAATACCCGCGCCCGCTGGTCATGGGGGTGCTCAATGTAACGCCGGATTCATTTTCGGACGGGGGTTGCTTCATCGATCCGAGCCTGGCCATGGCCCGGGTGAAGGAGATGGTCGACGAGGGAGCCGATATCATCGATATCGGTGGAGAATCCACGCGGCCCGGCGCAGCGGCGGTCCCGGAGGCGGAAGAACTGGAGCGGGTGATCCCGTTGCTGTGCCAAATCCACGACACGCTCGAGGTCATGGTTTCTGTCGATACCAGCAAGCCGAAAGTCATGCAGGCTGCTATCTCAGCGGGCGCGGGAATGATCAACGACGTTTACGCATTGCGGGCGCCGGGGGCTATCGAGGCGGTTGCCGATTCATCGGCACAGGTTTGCCTGATGCACATGCAGGGTGAGCCCAGGACCATGCAGGACAATCCGCGTTACTCGAATGTCATCGTCGAAGTCGGCGATTTTTTGGCCGCGCGCGCTGAAGCCTGCCTGGCGGCGGGAATTGGCCGGGACCGGATTTTTCTTGATCCGGGCTTTGGTTTTGGAAAAACCCTGGCGCATAATCTTGAGTTGATGGCGGGCCTCGATAAACTGCTGGAACTGGGTTTTCCGCTGTTGGTCGGGGTCTCGAGAAAATCGATGTTTGGCGCCTTGCTTGAACGCGAGGTGGACGAGAGACTGGCCGGGAGCGTTGCCATGGCAGCCATCGCGGTCTGGTCCGGCGCCAGCATTATTCGGGCGCACGATATTGCGGAAACCAGCGACGCAGTGCGGGTAGCCGCAGCCGTACGCGGCGCGCGCCAGGAAACAAGGAACGAGACATGAAATATTTTGGGACCGATGGGTTGCGGGGAAGGGTTGGTGAGCCACCAATGACCGTGGATTTTGCGCTGCGCCTGGCCAGCGCCGCCGCTCGCGTTCTGGTTCCGAATGGCGGCACCGTCGTAATCGGCAAGGATACCCGTGTTTCCGGCTACATGTTTGAATCGGCGCTGGAAGCCGGTTTTGTGGCCGCGGGTGTCGACGTCAAACTGCTCGGACCATTGCCGACACCGGCAATCGCGGTGTTGACCAGGAAATTCGAAGCCGATCTTGGCGTGGTTATCAGTGCTTCACACAACCCCTATTTCGATAATGGCATCAAGTTTTTCAACGGCGAAGGCCAAAAGTTATCGGATGAACTCGAGGTTGCTATAGAAGCCGAACTGGACAAAGCGGTTACCACCAGGGAATCGGCTTTGCTTGGCAAGGCCGAACAAGTCGTGACGGCACGCCTGCAGTACCAGGAGTTTTGTTTGTCGACAGTCGAGCCAGGTCTCGATTTGGCGGGCCTGAAGATTATCCTCGATTCCGCACACGGCGCCGCGTACAAGGTCGCGCCGAGAGTGTTGTCCCAGTTGGGCGCAGAAGTCGTACCGATCGGCAGTTCGCCCAATGGCCGCAATATCAACGACCAGTGTGGTTCGACCCATCCCGATCTCCTGCGCAAAGTGGTAAAGGCCGTCGGCGCGGATCTGGGGATCGCGCTGGATGGCGACGGCGACCGGGTCGTCATGGTCGATCACAACGGCGTATTGGTAGACGGCGATCAGCTGATTTTTATCATTGCGCGCGATCGAAAAAGCAGGGGTGAGTTGCGCGGGCCGGTTGTGGGCACTGTGATGAGTAACCTGGGTCTGGAAAACTCGCTGCACAGCCAGGGAATCGAATTTCTGCGCGCAGCGGTCGGCGATCGAAAAGTACTGGCCATGCTTCACGAGCACAATGGGATGCTCGGCGGTGAAACCTCCGGCCATATTATTTGCCTGGACAAAGTCACGACCGGTGACGGCTTGGTCGCCGCGCTGCAAATCCTGGAAGTCATAAAACGCAGTGGTGGCAATCTGGCGGAACTGGCCACAGAAATGCCCAGGTACCCACAAACGATCATCAATGTTCGGGTTGCCGGCAAGCCGAATCTGGACGATCTGCCGGCGATCAGCAAGGCCGTAGCCGGTGTCGAGGCGACGCTGGGGAGGGCCGGCCGCGTTGTTTTGCGGCCATCCGGAACTGAGCCTGTTATCCGCGTCATGGTGGAAGGTGAGGACGAGGCGCTGGTAAAGAACCTGGCCAGCGAGCTTGCCGAGTCAGTGGAGCAAGCTTGCTCGACCTGACATTTATTGCTATCGAGTGGTCTCGCGTTTAAGATTGCGCGCGATTTTTGAGTACTGCGAGCACCATTCACGGATTAAGGTATGAGAAAAGCATTTATTGCCGGGAACTGGAAATTGCATGGTTTACGCCATGAAAATCAACAACTTGTCGCCGATCTGATCGATAAGCTGCCAGCCCGGTTCAACAGCGAAATCCTGGTTTGCGCGCCATTCGTGTATTTGCAGGAAGTAGAGCGCCAGATTCGGGACAGCGGCATTCAACTGGGCGGACAGAGCGTTTGCGCCGACGCGGCGGGTGCGTTTACCGGTGAAATATCTGCCGAGATGCTGGCGGACGTGGGCTGCAGTCACGTCATTGTCGGTCATTCGGAAAGGCGCGCGCTGTACCATGAAGACGATGCCCTGGTCGCCAGAAAATTCGTTGCGGCCCAGCGGGGCAACCTCGTTCCGATACTTTGCGTCGGAGAACTTCTGGCGGAACGAGAGGCCGAGCAGACCTTTGCCGTTGTCGGCCGGCAGCTCGATGCGGTCCTGGATGTGGCAGGGATAGACGGATTTAAGAACGCGATTGTCGCTTATGAACCCGTGTGGGCCATCGGCACCGGTTTAACCGCGACACCGCGGCAGGCGCAGGAAGTTCACGGGTTTATCCGTGAGCGGCTGGTCGCTCAGGATGCTACAATTGGCGGTTCCGTACGCCTGATTTACGGGGGCAGCGTCAAGGCCGCCAATGCGGCGGAACTGTTTGCTGAGGAGGACGTGGACGGCGGTCTCGTTGGTGGCGCATCGTTGAAGGGTGACGAGTTCGCGAAGATTTGTGTCGCGGCCGTTTGAATTTAAAAATAGAGAGACAATATGTTACAGACTGGAATATTGATACTTCATGTGTTCGTTGCGGCCAGCCTCATCAGCTTGGTCTTGCTGCAAAGAGGAAAAGGGGCGGAAGCGGGTGCGGCGTTCGGAGCCGGAGCGTCCGGCACTGTGTTTGGCGCGCAGGGCTCGGCCAATTTTCTGTCCCACACGACAGCGGTCCTGGCGGCCGTGTTTTTCATGACCAGCCTGACACTTGCCTATTTCAGCAGTCAGAGGACTGAGCCGCTCAGCATCCTGGAGCAGGAAATATCGTCCGAGCGAGCACTGTCTGATGAGCCGGTCGAAATGTTTCCGGTGGAGCAGGCTGGTGACAGCCTACCGGCGTTGCCGGCAATGGATGAAAGCGACGATGCACCGGCGACTCCCGACCCGGAGGATACCGGTTAAGACACTACCCTGCTGCCGATGTGGTGGAACTGGTAGACACGCTGTCTTGAGGGGGCAGTGGCGAAAGCCGTGCCGGTTCGAGTCCGGCCATCGGCACCAAGCAGGGACTTGCCGAATTATCATTGCTTGAACGCTGTGGCCTGTTAAAATCTGACGGCCTGGACAGCCTTGGGCTTAAACGGCAAGTTTCATCACTGAAAAAGGACGTTCTCGCATGCTGGCGAATTATCTTCCGGTTCTGATTTTTCTGGCGATAGCTGGCGGTCTGGGGATTGTGCTGCTGCTGCTGGGGTTCCTCCTCGGGCCGAACCGGCCGGATCCCGCAAAGCTGTCTCCATACGAATGCGGTTTCGAAGCGTTCGAAGATTCACGCATGAAGTTCGATGTTCGCTATTACCTGGTCGCCATTCTTTTTATCATTTTCGACTTGGAGATAGCTTTCTTTTTCCCATGGGCGGTAAGCCTGGATAAGGTCGGCTTGTTTGGCCTCGCGTCGATGGGCGTGTTCTTGTTTCTCCTGACCATCGGTTTCATCTACGAGTGGAAAAAAGGTGCGCTGGAATGGGATTAGAATCTGGCGCCGTTGCCACAGACCTGGAACAAGACTTGCAAAGCCATGGCTGGGTTACCACCAGCCTTGACGCGGTCATAAACTGGGCACGTACCGGTTCGCTGTGGCCGGTCACTTTCGGCCTGGCGTGCTGCGCGATTGAAATGATGCATGCCGGGGCCGCACGATACGATCTGGACCGTTTTGGCGTCATATTTCGCGGCAGCCCCCGTCAGGCCGATCTGATGATTGTTGCCGGGACCCTGGTCAACAAGATGGCGCCGGCCCTGCGCAAGGTTTACGACCAGATGGCTGAGCCGCGCTGGGTGATTTCCATGGGCTCGTGCGCGAATGGCGGTGGTTATTATCATTATTCCTATTCGGTCGTCAGGGGTTGCGACCGAATCATTCCCGTTGATGTTTATGTGCCGGGCTGCCCGCCGACAGCCGAGGCGCTGATTTATGGAATTCTGCAACTTCAGAACAAAATCAGACGTACGAATACCATTGCCCGGTAAGGCCAGCAACAAGAATGAACAGGAAAACCGCCTCTCTCATTGATAATGCTGAGCAAAAATTCGGTGATCGGATTTTACGGGTCGAATCGTCGACCGGGGAAGCGGTGTTCGAGGTCGAGCCTGAAAATCTCCTGGCTGTCTGCCAGGTCCTGCGCGATGAGGATCCGTTTTCTTTTGACACCTTGATCGATGTCTGTGGCGTGGATTACCTGGATTACGGAAGCGTCGAATGGCAAACGAACGAAGCGACCGGGTCCGGGTTCAGCCGGGGGGTTGCAAGCAACGCTAGTGCGGAGCTGCGCAAGGTAAAAACCCGGTATCAGCCGCCGAGGCGGTTCGCCGTGGTTTACCACCTGTTATCGGTGGAACGCAACCACCGGTTCCGTCTAAGGGCTTTTCCTCGCGATGAGATCACTCCGGTTATTGATTCGGTGTACGAAATCTGGAATTCCGCCGATTGGTTTGAGCGCGAGGCTTTCGACTTGTTCGGGATTTTGTTCGACGGGCATCCGGATCTGCGGCGGATTCTCACCGATTACGGCTTTATCGGCCACCCCTTCAGGAAGGATTTTCCGCTGATCGGCAATGTCGAGGTTCGTTACGATCCCGAGCTTGGCCGAGTTGCGTACGAGCCGGTGACTATAGAACCACGCACGCTGGTACCGAAGGTCATCCGCCATGACGACCGGTTTGCGTCGCTCCGGGAAAAAGAGCAAGGCAATGACTGATCTCCAGAATTTCACGCTGAATTTCGGGCCGCAGCACCCGGCCGCCCATGGCGTGCTTCGCCTGGTCCTGGAAATGGATGGAGAGGTCATACTGAAGGCCGATCCGCATATAGGTCTGTTGCACCGGGCCACCGAAAAACTCGCCGAAAGCAAGCCGTACAACCAGACCATCGGTTATATGGACCGCCTGGACTATGTATCGATGATGTGCAACGAGCACGGTTACGTACTGGCGATCGAAAAACTGATGGGCATCACGCCGCCGATACGTGCGCAATATATCCGCGTGATGTTCGATGAAGTTACCCGCCTGCTGAATCATCTGATGTGGCTGGGGACGCACGGGCTCGATATTGGGGCGATGACCATATTCCTGTATTGCTTCCGCGAACGCGAAGACTTGATGGATTGTTATGAAGCGGTCTCGGGTACCCGGATGCACGCGAACTACTATCGTCCCGGTGGCGTCTATCGCGATTTGCCGGAGGAAATGCCCCGTTTCTCGCGCGTTGAAAAAATAAGAAACGCAAAAGAAGTCAAACGCCTGAATATGAACCGCGAAGGTTCGATGCTCGATTTCCTCGAATCTTTTTGCGACCGGTTTCCGGCTTGCGTCGATGAATACGAGACTTTGCTGACCGATAACAGGATCTGGAAACAGCGGACCGTCAACATCGGCGTGGTGACGCCTGAGCGGGCCAAGCAACTGGGTTTCACCGGCCCCATGCTCAGAGGCTCGGGTGTGGAATGGGACCTGCGCAAGAAACAGCCGTATGAAGTTTACGATCGTGTCGATTTTGATATACCGGTCGGCGTCAATGGCGATTGTTACGACCGCTACCTGGTCCGGGTCGAGGAAATGCGTCAGTCCAACCAGATCATCAGGCAATGTATCGACTGGCTGCGGGAAAACCCCGGCCCGGTCATGATTAGCGACCAAAAGGTCGTCCCGCCGACCCGCGTGGAAATGAAGGACGACATGGAATCGCTGATCCACCATTTCAAACTGTTTACTGAGGGTTATTGCGTGCCCGAAGGTGAAGCCTATGCGGCGATCGAACATCCGAAAGGGGAGTTCGGCGTGTACCTGATTTCCGATGGCGCGAACAAGCCGTATCGAGTCAAAATCAGGGCGGCGGGATTTGCCCATCTGGCGTCGATGAGCGAGATGGTAACCGGCCATATGCTGGCGGATGTTGTCGCCATCATCGGTACCCAGGACATCGTATTTGGCGAGATCGACCGTTAATGGGCGCTAACAACAACCATGTCGGGAATTTGTCGGCGCACGTGTGCGCGGAAATCGATCGTTGGGTGGCAAAATTTCCCGAGGGCAAGCAGCGCTCCGCGCTGATCGGAGCCTTGCAGGCCGCACAGCATGAAAACCATGGCTTTCTTAGCGATGGGCTGATGACGGCGGTGGCCGATTATCTGGATCTGCCGGTGGTCCAGGTCTATGAGGTGGCGACTTTTTACTCCATGTTTGAGACCAAACCGGTTGGCCGCCACAGCATTTCGGTATGCACCAATATTTCCTGCATGCTGAACGGTTGCGATCGCATCGTCGATCACCTGGAGAAAAAGCTCGGAATCAAGACCGGTGAGAGCACCGCCGATGGCAAGTTCTACCTGAAACAGGAAGAAGAATGTCTTGCCGCTTGCGATGGCGCACCAATGATGATGATCGATCACGTTTACTACGAAAATCTGTCCACCGAAAAAGTGGACGGCATCCTGGATGGATTGGAGTAGTGGCGATGGAATCTAACCAGGTCTGTTTTACCACGCTGCAATTCGACCAGCCGTGGACCTATGAGAACTATCTCAAGGTGGGCGGATACGAGGCCTGGAAAAAAATTCTTGCCGAGAAAATCCCGCCGCAAGACCTGATCGAGATTATCAAGGCTTCGGGTTTGCGAGGGCGCGGCGGCGCCGGGTTCCCGACCGGTCTGAAATGGAGCTTCATGCCGAGGAACGCACCCGGCCAGAACTATGTCGTGTGCAATTCGGACGAAAGCGAGCCGGGTACCTGTCACGACCGCGATATCCTGCGTTACAACCCGCACTCGGTAATCGAGGGCATGGCGATTGGCGGCTATTGCATGGGCGCCAGCATCGGCTACAACTATATTCGCGGCGAATTCATGGCCGAACCGGTGCCGCGTTTTGAAACGGCGGTGGTCGAGGCAGAAGCGGCCGGCCTGCTGGGAGCAAACATTCTCGGTTCAGGTTTCGATTACACGATTCATACCTTCATCGGCGCCGGTGCTTATATTTGTGGCGAAGAAACGGCGATGCTGGAATCGCTGGAAGGAAAACAGGGAAAGCCTCGCTTCAAGCCTCCGTTCCCGGCCAATTACGGTATCTATGGCCGCCCCAGCAATATCAACAACACGCAAAGCTATGCTTCGGTACCGAGCATTATTCGCAACGGCGCAACATGGTTTGCCGATCTGGGCAGCGAAGGCTCGGGCGGCCCGTGTGTTTTTTCAGTTTCCGGGCATGTCAACAAACCGGGCAATTTCGAAGTCGGTCTGGGCATGCCGTTTAAAGAATTGCTCGAACTTGCGGGCGGCGTACGCGACGGCAACAAACTGAAGGCGGTGATTCCGGGTGGATCATCGGTAAAGGTACTGCCGGCGGAAATCATTCTCGAGTGCAATATGGACCACAACTCGTTGCAGGGAGCGGGTTCATCGCTGGGCTCCGCCGGCGTGATTGTGATGGATGAAACCACTTGCATGGTCAGTGTACTCGAGCGCTTGTCGCGATTTTATTTTGTCGAGCAGTGCGGCCAGTGCACGCCATGCCGTGAAGGTACCGGCTGGATGAACCGGGTGATACGTCGGATCATGAGCGGCAAGGGGCGGCAGGGTGACCTGGAGATGCTGATCGATGTCGCTGGCCGCATCGAAGGGCACACCATATGCGCGCTGGGCGATGCAGCAGCCTGGCCGGTGCAGAGTTTTATCGAACATTTCGGTCACGAATTCAGGTACATGCTGGAGCATCGCGGACGAAGCATCGTTGAGCAAGACGCTAAAGTTGCAGCCTGAAGCAGAGGCAAGAGAAGCGGAACAAAACTGAATGAGCGAAGATTTTGTCAACATTGAGATAGACGGCGTACCGACGACGGCACGCAAGGGGCAAATGATCATCGAGGTGACCGATGCGCAGCGCGTCTATGTGCCGAGGTTTTGTTACCACGAGAAACTGACCATTGCCGCGAACTGCCGGATGTGCCTGGTCGAAGTCGAGAACGCGCCCAAGCCTTTGCCGGCCTGTGCGACCCCGGTCGCCGATGGCATGAAAGTGTTTACCCGCTCGGCGTACGCCCGGGGCGCGCAGAAAGCGGTCATGGAGTTTTTGCTGATTAATCACCCGCTGGATTGCCCCATCTGCGACCAGGGCGGCGAATGCGAACTCCAGGACCTGGCGATGGGCTATGGCAAGGATGCGTCGCGGTATACCGAGCGCAAAAGAGTGGTCAAGGACAAGAACATCGGCCCGCTCATTTCAACCGATATGACGCGCTGTATTCAATGCACACGTTGTACCCGATTTACCGAGGAGATCGCCGGATTCCAGGAACTCGGCACGATCGGCCGTGGCGAGACCATGGAGATCAGTACCTACATCGGCAAGACGGTCGATCATGAACTGTCGGGCAATGTCATCGATCTGTGCCCGGTCGGCGCGCTCAACAACAAACCATTCAGATTCCGGGCGCGAAGCTGGGAGATGCTGCAGGTGCCGATGGTGTCACCGCACGATTGCACTGGCACTAATTTGTTTGGCCACGTACTCAGAGGAAAGCTGTTGCGGCTGGTGCCGCGAATGAACGAAGAAATCAACGAAACCTGGATTTCCGACCGCGATCGTTATGCATGTTATGGCATTTACACCAGTGACCGCGTCGAACAGCCGATGGTCAAGAGCAAAGGCGAGTGGCGCGAGACCAGCTGGGAGGATGCGCTCGCACGGGCCGCGACCGGCCTGAGGAAAATCTCGACGGAAAAGGGCGCTGAGCAGATCGGCATGCTGGCGTCGCCAAACAGCACGCTCGAGGAGTTTCACCTGTTATCGCGCCTGGCCGATGGTTTGGGCACGAAGAATATTGATCACCGATTGCGGCAGATTGATTTTTCGGATCAGGATGCGGACCCGGTATTCCCATGGCTGGGTACGGAAATCGCCGGTCTGGAGAAACTCGACGCCGCCTTGATCGTCGGTTCGAATTTACGCAACGAAGTTCCGCTGCTGGCCCACCGGGTCCGCAAGGCGGCCGTCGGTGGCGCGGGCATCAGTTTCCTGAATCCGCGCGAGTACCGCTACCTGTTTCCGGTTGCTGGCTATCTTGTTGCGGATGACCTCGCGGGAGAGTTGGCGGTGCTGGTGGCGGTCGCGGAAGGCGGTAAGTCCGCCAACGGCGATCACCGAAAAATAATCGATAGCCTCAATAACGGCACGGTTGGCATGATTTTGCTGGGCCACCTTGCCCAGCGTCACCCGGCCTGGGCCGGCATCAGGGCAATGGCGGCGAAACTGGCCGGCCTGACCGGCGCCAGCCTCGGCTATATCCCGGACGGCGGCAACGCTGTTGCCGGCTGCCTGGCCGGCGTGTTGCCTCATCGCGATGCGGGCGGCAAATCGACACCAGATGCGGGTCTGGATGCACCCGCCATGCTGGCGGGTAATTTGTCGGCTTATCTGTTGCTCGGTTGCGAGCCGGAATTCGACTGCGCAAATGGCGAAGCCGCATTGAAAAGCCTGGCGGCAGCCGATCTGGTGGTCGCTATCAGTAGTTATGCCAGCGACACCTTGAAGGAATACGCCGATGTAATCCTGCCGGTCGGCAGTTATGCAGAATCACCCGGTACCTATGTCAACGCGGAAGGACGCTGGCAAAGCGTGGCCGCGGCCGCGGCGCCGGTCGGGCAATCCAGGCCGGCGTGGAAAGTGCTGCGAGTCCTCGGCAACCTGCTGGATCTGGACGCCTTCGATTACCAGGATTCGCAACAGGTCAGGGATGAACTGGCGAAGACCCTGGGTGAGATCAGGCCCGACAATGCCTATCATGGCGATCGCGCGAATGCAGAAGCGGCGGGGGGCTCCGGCAAGGCGGAGGATGTGCCCATGTATCGCACCGACCCCATTGTCCGCCGGTCCCGGCCCCTGCAGGAAATCGAACAGGAGTCTCCGGCAAGTCCGGCGGTCGTGAGTTTCTGAGATGGGCGGGTTAATGGATTCCCTGTTTGCCACGTGGATGAGTATTCCGGAGTGGGTCCGGGAACTCATGATCATCGTCCTGAAGATCATCGTGGTGGTGTTGCCATTAATTATTTGCGTCGCGCTGCTGACTTTTTTCGAGCGCAAGGTCATCGGCTATATGCAAAACCGCATCGGCCCGAATCGCGTCGGCCCAATGGGCTGGGGACAGCCGTTCGCCGATACGCTAAAGCTGATGCTCAAAGAGATCATTATTCCGACCAATTCCGATCGCTTTCTTTTTTTGATCGCGCCGGTGTTGTCGATCCTGCCGGCGTTTGCCGCCTGGGCGGTTATCCCGCTGAACCCGGAGTTTGTGATTGCCGATATCAATGCGGGCCTGCTTTATCTGCTCGCGCTGACGTCGTTTGGTGTATACGGCGTTATTCTTGGGGGCTGGGCGGCCAATTCGAAGTATGCGTTGCTGGGGGCCATGCGCACGGCGGCGCAAATGGTCGCCTATGAAATAGCCATGGGTTTCGCGCTGGTGGGTGTGCTGATGGCCGGCGGCAGTCTTAATCTTGGGGAAATCGTAATGGCCCAGCAGGGGGGCATGTCGCAATGGTTCATGCTGCCGTTGTTGCCGTTGTTTGTTGTGTTTTTTATATCCGGTGTGGCCGAGACCAACCGCGCGCCATTCGATGTTGCCGAGGGCGAGTCAGAGATCGTCGCCGGGTTCCATGTCGAATATTCGGGCATGGCGTTCGCGATATTCTTTCTCGCCGAATACGCCAACATGATCCTGATATCGGCGTTGACTTCGATATTCTTTTTGGGCGGATGGCTGTCGCCATTCGAAGGCATGCCGATCGTGGGCGACACCTGGCTCGCGGAGCCGTCGTTTTTCTGGTTATCGATGAAAATCTGTTTGTTCCTGTTTTGTTTTCTTTGGTTTCGCGCAACCTTTCCGCGTTATCGCTATGACCAGATCATGCGGCTCGGCTGGAAAGTTTTTATACCGATCACGATAGTCTGGATTTTTGTCGAGGGCGTCATGGCGGCGATGAAAATCGGTCCGTGGTCGGTCTGAGGTGGTGAGATGAATCAGGTCCGTAGTCTGCTCAAAACCTTCTTCCTCTGGGAGCTTTTCCAGGGCTTGAGCGTGACCATGCGCAATCTTTTCGTCAAAAAATTTACGCTGATGTATCCCGAGGAAAAAACGCCACTATCCCCGAGGTTTCGCGGTTTGCACGCACTGCGGAGTTACCCCAACGGCGAGGAACGATGCATCGCCTGCAAACTTTGCGAGGCGGTGTGCCCGGCATTGGCCATCACTATCGAGTCGGATGTTGGCGCGGACGGCACCCGCAGAACGACTCGTTACGATATCGACCTGTTCAAGTGTATTTACTGTGGTTTCTGTGAGGAAGCCTGCCCGGTGGATGCCATAGTCGAGACGCGTATCCATGAATACCACATGGAAAATCGTGGCGAAAATATCATGACCAAGGAAAAATTGATGGCTATCGGCGACAAGTACGAAACGATGATCGCCGCGGACAAGGCGGCGGATGCCCGCTACAGATAAATAACAGCTTTTCGGAATCAGGAACTGACACTTTGTTTCAAGGTATTTTATTTTACTGGATTGCGTTTGTCGTGGTGGTTGCGGCGCTGGGGGTGATATCGGCCCGCAATCCTATACATTCGGTGATGTTCCTGGTGCTGGCATTCGTCAGCAGCGCCGTGTTGTGGATGTTGCTGGAGGCGGAATTTCTGGCGATCGTCCTGGTGCTGGTCTATGTCGGCGCGGTCATGGTGTTGTTCCTGTTTGTGGTGATGATGCTGGATATCAACATCCAGCGCTTGCGCGAAGGGCTGACCCGGTATGCACCGCTGGGTATCGGCGTCGCCTTGGTGGTCATTCTGGAAATCGCGCATGTGGTCTGGTTCAAGGCGAAAGGATTCAGCCTGGGTGTGGCGCCAGAGCCTGCGCCCGCCGATTATTCGAATACCGAAGCGTTGGGCGCGGTGCTTTATACCGAATACGTCTATCCGCTGGAACTGGCCGCGGTGCTGCTACTGGTCGCGATAATCGCGGCGATAGCGCTGACCATGCGTCGTCGGCCTGGGCTGAAAAAACAGGATATCGCCAAGCAGGTTGCGGTGCGCGCTGAAGACCGTGTGCGCCTGGTAAAAATGAAAACGGAGAAAGACCAATGAACATAGGTCTTACTCATTACCTGCTGCTCAGCGCGATTTTGTTCAGCATCAGTGTGGCCGGCATATTCATCAACCGGAAAAACGTCATCGTGCTGCTGATGTGCATCGAGTTGATGGTGCTGGCGGTCAATTTCAATTTCATCGCGTTCTCACATTACCTCGGCGACCTCTCCGGTCAGATTTTCGTGTTTTTCATCCTCACGGTTGCGGCCGCCGAATCGGCGATCGGACTGGCCATCCTGATTCTGCTGTTTCGTAACCGCAGCAGCATCAATGTGGAAGACATGGACGGCATGAGGGGCTGACCTTGGAAAATATTTATCTGACCATCGTTCTTGCCCCGTTGCTTGCAGCCATTGTCGCCGGCCTGTTTGGACGGCAGATTGGCCGCGCGGGCGCTCACTGGCTGACCATCCTGGCAGTCGCCTTGTCTTGCGGGCTTTCGCTATATGTATTGAAGGGGATCGTCGTTGATGGCGACCCGGTATTCAATGGCTCGGTTTACACCTGGGCCGATATCGATGGCCTGCACATGGAAGTCGGCTTTCTGATCGACCGTCTTGCCGCGCTGATGATGGCGGTGGTGAGCTTTATTTCGCTGATCGTGCATATCTACACGATTGGCTACATGAAAGACGACCCGGGTTACCAGCGGTTTTTCAGCTACATCTCGCTGTTTACTTTCTCCATGCTGATGTTGGTGATGTCGAACAACTTCCTCCAGTTGTTTTTCGGCTGGGAGGCAGTCGGCCTGGTGTCTTATCTGCTGATCGGTTTCTGGTACAAGCGGCCGACCGCGATTCTCGCCAACCTGAAAGCGTTCCTGGTGAACCGGGTGGGGGATTTCGGTTTCATACTCGGTATCGCGGGGATCTATTACTACACCGGCAGCATGGATTACTGGCAGGTATTTCAACAAGCGCCGGCATTGACATCGCAAACCATGCAGATTTTCCCGGGGATGGACTGGCAAGTCCTGTCGGTGATCTGCATATGCCTGTTCATCGGCGCCATGGGCAAGTCCGCGCAAGTCCCGCTGCACGTCTGGCTGCCCGACTCGATGGAAGGCCCAACCCCGATTTCAGCCTTGATCCATGCCGCTACCATGGTGACCGCAGGCATATTCATGGTCGCGCGGATGTCGCCGCTGTTCGAGCTTTCGACGACCGCGCTGGGTTTCGTCCTGGTGATCGGCGCATTGACCGCGTTTTTCATGGGGCTGCTGAGCATCGTGCAAAACGATATCAAGCGGGTGGTTGCCTATTCGACGATCAGCCAGCTCGGTTACATGACCGTCGCGCTCGGCGCTTCAGCCTACGCGGCGGGTATTTTTCACCTGACGACGCACGCGTTTTTCAAGGCTTTGCTGTTCCTGGTCGCCGGTTCGGTAATCATCGCCATGCACCATGAGCAGGACCTGCGGAAAATGGGCGGTTTGCGCAAGTACATGCCGGTCACCTACTGGGCGGCAGTGGTTGGCAGCCTGGCTTTGATCGGTTTCCCCGGGTTCTCGGGTTTTTTCTCGAAGGACGCGCTGATCGAGGCGGTTCATTTGTCCCAGGCGCCGGGCGCCGGGCTGGCGTACTGGGCTATTTTGCTCAGTGTTTTCGTGACCGCACTGTATACCTTCCGGATGCTGTTTTTGACTTTCCATGGCAAGGAACGCATGGACCGGCATACCCGCGAGCAACTTAAGGAAAGCCCGCTGGTTGTGACCGTGCCGCTGGTCTTGCTGGCCATCCCGTCCGCCATGATCGGCTGGTACACGATAGAGCCATTGTTGTTCGGCGGGTTTTTTGGCGACTCAATCAGGGTATTGCCGGCGCAGGATGTACTGGCCAGACTGGGACAGGATTTCCATGGGCCGGCCGCGTTCGTGCTGCATGGCATCAAGGGCCCGGCTTTCTGGCTGGCCATCGGTGGCGTCGGTACCGCCTGGTGGGTCTATCTGAAGAACCCCGGGCTCAGTCAGGAGATCGCCCGGCGCCTCAAGCACCCGTACGAACTGCTGGTCAACAAGTATTACTTCGACGACTTCAACGAGAAAATTATTGCGGCAGGCGGGCGTGGCGTGGGCAAGTTCCTGTGGCGAATTGGCGACGAGAAAATCATCGACGGCGGCCTGGTTAACGGCACCGCGAACGGTATCGCCTGGATTGCGCAAAGGGTGCGCGGCATACAAACCGGTTACCTGTACCACTATGCCTTCACGATGATTTTCGGTTTCGCGGTCCTCGCGGGCTGGTTGCTGTTGCGCGGCTGACGGCAATAGGCCTGGGACAACACGGATTTTATAGATGCATTACTCCGATTTTCTGCTGAGCTTGCTGATCTGGGTGCCGGTCGGCGGTGGCCTCCTGGTACTGGCGGTCGGTGAACAACGGTTGAACGCAGGCCGCTGGATCGCCGTGGCTACCGCAGGGGTCGCGTTGTTGCTGAGTGTTCCACTGTACAGCCAGTTCAACAGCGGGACCGCGGCGATGCAATTTACCGAGTTCCATCCATGGATCGCCGCCATCAATGTGAATTACCACCTCGGTGTCGATGGGATCTCGATGCCATTGATCTTGCTGACGACTTTCATGACCGTTCTGGTGATCGTTGCAGGCTGGCAAGGCGTCAAGTCCAATGTCAGCCAGTATTTTGCCGCGTTCCTGATCATGGAAGGGCTGATGATCGGGGTGTTTGCCGCTCTGGACGCCATGCTTTTCTATGTTTTCTGGGAAGCGATGCTGGTACCGATGTTCCTGATCATCGGCATCTGGGGCGGGCCGCGCAGGGTTTACGCGACCATCAAGTTCTTTTTGTATACCTTTCTGGGTTCCGTATTCATGCTGGTTTCGCTGATCTACCTGTACCTGCAAACAGGCAGCTACGAGATCATGGATTTCCACAAGCTGTCGCTGGGGATGAATGCGCAACTGCTGATATTCATCTCGTTCCTGCTGGCGTTTGCGGTCAAGGTGCCGATGTGGCCGGTACATACCTGGTTGCCGGATGCGCACGTGGAAGCGCCAACCGGCGGGTCGGTCATCCTGGCGGCCATCATGTTGAAAATGGGCGGTTACGGGTTTTTGCGTTTCAGCCTGCCTATTACGCCGGACGCCAGCCGCAGCCTGGATGGTTTGATTATCGCGATGTCGCTGATCGCGGTGGTCTATATCGGCTTTGTCGCACTGGTGCAGCGTGATATGAAGAAATTGATCGCCTATTCTTCGATCGCCCACATGGGCTTCGTGACGCTCGGTTTTTTCCTGCCGTTTGCCATTTACGCCAATACCGGGAGCCTCGCGGGCGCGGTGCTGGGTATGGAAGGCGGGATGGTGCAGATGATCTCGCACGGGCTGATCTCTGGCGCTTTGTTCCTTTGCGTCGGTGTGCTTTACGATCGCATGCACAGCCGGCAGATTGCCGATTATGGCGGGGTGGTCAATTCCATGCCGTGGTTTGCAACCTTGATGGTATTTTTTGCGATGGCCAACGCCGGTCTGCCCGGCACCTCTGCTTTCGTCGGTGAGTTTTTCGTGATCCTGGCGAGCTTCAAGGCAAATTTCTGGATTGCCTTTGCCGCGGCGTCAACGCTCGTGCTGGGTGCCGCGTATACCCTGTGGATGGTGAAACGGGTTATTTTTGGCGAGATCGCCAACTCCAAAGTCGCAGAATTGGAAGATATAAACACAAGAGAATTCATAGTGTTAGCAACCTTAGCTCTTGCAGTACTTTTACTTGGCGTGTGGCCAGACCCATTGACCGAGGTCATGGAGGTCACGCTGGATAACCTGTTGCAGCACATCATGCAATCGAAGTTGTAGAGAATAACGAGCCCAATATGACTCTAAGTGCACACGAACTGAGCCTGGTCGCACCGGAAATTTTTGTTCTGGCAATGGCCTGTGTGGTGTTGATGGCGGCGGCGTTTTCCGGGGAAAAAAATCAAACGCTCAGCTACATACTGAGCATCCTGACATTGATCGGGGCCGCCTGGCTGACTTATCGCTTCGTACCGGCAGGCCGCGAGATCATTTTTTCCGGCATGGTGGTGGCGGACCAGCTGGGTACGACTTTGAAACTGTTTTGCTACGCGGTGCTGGCGGTGGTTTTTTTGTACTCGAGAAACTATCTGCAGCAGCGCAATCTGTTGAAGGGCGAGTATTTCGTACTCGGGCTGTTTGGCTTGCTGGGGATCATGGTCATGATCGCCGCGAACAGCCTGATTACGATATATCTCGGCCTGGAGCTCCTGTCGCTGTCGCTGTATACCCTGGTCGCGATCAATCGCGATTCAGTGTTGTCCTCGGAAGCCGCGATGAAATATTTCGTACTCGGCGCAATCGCCTCCGGCTGCCTGCTTTATGGGATGTCGCTGCTTTACGGGGCGACGGGGACGCTTGACTTGACCGAGTTGAAGGTGGCCCTGGCCGGGGCGGACCCGCTGCGCATCGAGTTCTTGCTGGCGCTGGCTTTCCTGCTGGTTGGCATCGCCTTCAAATTCGGCGCGGCGCCGTTCCACATGTGGGTGCCCGACGTATACCAGGGCGCGCTGAGTTCGGTCACGCTATATGTCGGCACGATACCGAAAATTGCCGCATTCGCCCTGTTCATGAGGATCCTGGCGGAAGCGCTGGGCGACATGTATGGCAGCTGGCGGGATATGGTGATGGTGCTTGCCATTTTGTCGATGGGCATCGGCAACCTGGTTGCGATCGTGCAAACCAATATAAAACGCATGCTGGCCTATTCGACAATTTCCCATGTCGGTTTTATATTGCTGGGGTTCCTGGCGGGCGGGCCGGTGGGCTACCAGGCGGCCCTGTTTTATACCCTGGCTTACGTCATCATGGCGACCGGCGCTTTCGGTATGATCATCCTGCTCAGCCGCAAAGGTTTTGAAGCCGAGAATCTCGAGGACTTCAAGGGTCTGAACCAGCGCAGCCCCTGGTTCGCGCTGATCATGATGATCGTCATGTTCAGCATGGCTGGCGTGCCGCCGATGCTCGGTTTCTACGCCAAGATACAGGTCATCATGGCCGTTTTGGATGCCGGCATGGCCTGGCTGGCCATCCTTGCCGTCCTTTTTTCGGTGATCGGCGCTTTTTATTATTTACGGATCATCAAACTGATGTATTTCGATGCCCCGGAGGATGCAGAGCCGCTGCAGACAGAAGTTGATATGCGCGTGGTCTTGTCCGCCAACGGGCTGCTGGTCCTGTTTTTGGGGTTGTTTCCGGGCGGTCTCCTTGCACTGTGTGCCAGCGTCCTGCCCTGATTCTCGCAGGCCAATGAAATAGAAGCCTTCCGGGTGTTCCGGCACACCGATTTCGGTTGCAAAAAACGCGGAGGGTTTGTAAAATGCGCGCCTTGCGGATGCGGGGTGGAGCAGTCTGGCAGCTCGTCGGGCTCATAACCCGAAGGTCGCAGGTTCAAATCCTGCCCCCGCTACCAAGAAAACTGAAGACCCGGTCCTGTGCCGGGTTTTTTTGTGCCCCCATTCACTCATTCGATGTCCGCTTTGCACCCAAAAGCGGCCATTGAGCTGGTAGAGTCGTGAACGACCGCTAACGACCCAAAGCCGGCCGTTGGGATGGTAGAGTCGTGAGGGGCCGCTAATGACCCAAAGCAGACGCACAAGTTCTGGAGGTATGACCCCATGCATGATACCGCCCGCATCTCCTTACTCACCGCCGCGCTTGCAATTGCCGCTTGCGGCGAAAAGCCCAACGAACCAGCTACCACTGAAACCGCCATGTCCGTACCGTTTTCACTCTTGTCCGCCGATCCTCCCATTGCCGAGAAACGCCCGATCGAGATTGAGCAGCACGGCATCAAACGCACTGACAACTACGCCTGGATGCGTGACGAAAATTGGCAAGAGGTCCTGCGCGATCCAGGTGAACTCGATGCTGACATCCGCGAGCACCTCGACGCTGAGAACGGGTTCTACGGGGAGGCCACGGGCGACCTCGAGGCACTGCGTGACCAGCTGTTTGAGGAAATGCGCGGACGCATCAAGGAAGACGACAGCACGGTACCGGCCACGGATGGTGAGTACGCCTATGCAGTTCGGTTTCGCGAGGGCGGCGAATACCCGATCTACGTACGCACACCGCGTGACGGCGGAGAAGAGACGATCCTGTATGACGGCGACATCGAAAGTGAGGGCGAGGATTTCTTCCGCATCGCGAAGGTTAGTCACAGTCCGAACCACGATCTAATCGCTTACAGCGTGGACCGGCTCGGTTCCGAGTACTACGATATCCGTATCCGTACGATCGTTACCGGCGAGGAGTACGTGGAGACGATACCTTCGACCGACGGCACCGTCGTCTGGACCGCCGATTCGAAGTCCTTTTACTATGTTGAGAGGGACGATAACCTACGCCCGAAGCGCGTCAAGCACCATATCATCGGCACAGACTCAGCTGATGACCTACTCGCTTACGAAGAGCCCGATGACAGCTTCTTCCTGGGCATCGAAAAGTCGCTGAGTGGCGAGTACATATTGATCGGCGTCGGAAAGGGCACGTCGAGCGAGTACCGGTTTCTACGCGCGGATGCCGAACCCGGCACGGAACCCACGCTCATCGCGCCGCGGCTTGACGACGAGCTCTACTACGTCGAGCATGCCGGTGACTATTTCTACATTCGCACGAACGCTGACGACTCGGTCGATTTCAAGATAGTACGCGCGCCTGTATCCGAGCCGGGCCGCGATAACTGGGAGGAGTGGCTGCCGCATGAGGCCGGTATTTACATTAGCGATTTCGTGCTGTTCCAAGATCGCCTCGTACGCTTGGAGCGCGAGAACGCGCTCCCACGTATTGTCGTCTCGAATTACGAACAAGAGGACGTCTACGAGATCGAATTCGACGAGGGCGCCTACTACCTCGGATTGTCGTCGGGCTATGAGTTCGATACTAGCAACCTGAGGTTTACCTACGAGTCGCCGTCGACCCCAGAGCAGACCTTAGACCTCGATATGGAGTCGCGCGAGCGTGTGCTCCGGAAGACTCAGGAAGTGCCGAGTGGCCACGATGCCGAGCTGTACGTTGTCGAGCGCTTCTTCATTACAGCCGACGATGGGGCGGAGGTGCCTGTCACCGTACTGAGACTCAAGTCGACGCACATTGACGGCACAGCGCCGTTGCTGCTCTACGGCTACGGCAGCTACGGCTCGACTGTCCAGGCGTGGTTCAACACAAGCATTTTGTCGCTTGTCGATCGCGGCGTAGTCTATGCGACCGCGCACGTTCGTGGCGGCGCGGCAAAGGGCCGACAGTGGTACCTCGATGGCAAGCTCGAAAAGAAAAAGAACTCGTTCTCCGACTTCGCGAATGCCGCCGAGGAACTGCAGGAGCGAGGCTACGGGCGCAAGGGCGAAACCGTAATCTACGGCAGGTCGGCGGGCGGCCTTCTCGTCGGCGCAACGCTGAACCTGCGACCTGACTTGTTTGGTGGCGTAATTGCGGCCGTGCCCTTTGTGGACGTAGTGACGACAATTTCGGATGCTGAGCTGCCGCTAACACCGCCCGAGTGGGTCGAGTGGGGCGATCCGATTAACGACCCGGAGGCGTATACCACGATCGCGGCCTATTCGCCGTATGACAACATCCGCAGCGACATCGATTATCCACCCGTACTCGCCACCGGCGGCCTGACCGATTACCGGGTGACTTATTGGGAGCCGTCGAAGTGGGTCGCGCGCATGCGTGATGAGGCAGATGGTGGGCCGTTCTTTCTAAAGGTGAACATGGAAGCCGGCCACGCTGGTTCGGCCGCACGCTTCGAACGCCTTAAGGAACGGACGCACGACTATGCCTTCGCACTTAAGATATTCGGCCTGACCGAGCAGGAACCCATCAGCCACAGAGGCGCGGCCGACGGGCGTGGGAAGTAGCCCGAATCGGCGAGCGGGACGACCAGCGCGAGCGAACCGCGATTTTAGTTTCTAACTGCGCCCATCGAATGTCCGCTTGTGGCCGAAACCGGCCTGTCAAAACAGCAAGTTTCGAGCCATTGGAGCGTCTGCTTTACCCCCGAAAGCGGCCGTTGGCCTGATAAGATGACAAGAGGCCGCTAACGACCCAAAGCAGACATTCCTGTCGCTCGAATGGGTTCAGATTAGGTTAATTGTCAGGCAATCTGACCAATTTTCTACTATCCTTAGAGGACAAATAACGACAAAGCCAAACCCGCCGAAAGACGGGGACGGAAAGCCACGGGTCCTCGCTTCCTTCGAGAAGCCACGGAATGCCCCTCGAAGGACCCCAAGATCGCCTTGCTGCCGAATCATTGAATTGCATTGACAGTGTAATTATTCACTTATCGCTACCGTCTGTGACGGATACTGGGCCCCGGAGGAAGAAATGAGCAGAGCCAATATCGCAACATATCGGATTGCTGGTTTGGCCGCTTTCAGCTTGCTGCTGTTTGGCTGCGGTGGTGGCGGTGGCGGAAGCGCTCCTGCGCCACCTCCGCCCCTCGGTGCTGATGCATCACTAGCGTCCCTGTCGATAACCGGCATGACGCTGGTCCCAGCGTTCAGCACTGCGGTGACCAGCTATACAGTCGCGGTGCCAAATGGCACCGACAGCGTCGATGTCGCTGCGACTTTGAGCGACAGCAGTGCCAGCTTTACGATCAATGGCAGCAACAACGGCACGATCGCGCTAATCGTTGGCGATAACACTATTTCCATTGTGGTGACAGCTGAAAACGGCACGACAACTCGTACGTATACAATCGTGGTTACCCGCGCCGCACTGAATAATGATGCGTCACTTGCATCCCTGTCCTTGAGTGTCGGGATGCTCACCCCGGTATTTGACTCGGTGGTGACTAACTACACCGCGGCCGTGCCATTTGGCACCGGCAGCGTCGATGTCGCTGCTGCGACGACCGATGTTAACGCGAGCTTCACGATCAACGGTGGCAATAACATTTCAGTCGGATTGGAAATAGGGGACAACGCCATCGTTATTGTGGTGACGGCTGAAGATGGCACGACAACTCGCACCTATGCCATCGTTGTTACTCGACGGAATCTCGCCCAGGAAGCTTATATCAAGGCATCCAGTAGAGATCAGAACGATTTTTTCGGCGTTGCTGTGGACCTGTCGTTTGACGGCAATACACTGGCTGTGGGTGCTTGGGGTGATGACAGTGCTGCCACCGGCGTGAACGGCGACGAGACGAACAACAGCGTAGTTGACTCCGGGGCGATCCATGTCTTCACCCGTGACACAGGAGGTGCTTGGACGCAGCAAGCCTATGTTAAAGCTTCGAACACGGGTGAAAATGATCATTTCGGCGTTGCCGTGGCCTTTTCGGACGACGGCAATACACTGGCTGTGGGTGCTTACGGGGAAGCCAGTGCTGCCACCGGCGTGAACAGCGATCAGGCCGATAACAACGCACCTTCCGCCGGGGCAGTCTATGTCTTCACCCGTGCCACAGGAGGTGTTTGGACACAGCAGGCCTATGTCAAGGCATCCAATACGGTGTCGGTCGATCAGTTCGGCAACACCGTAGCCCTTTCGGCTAATGGCGACACGCTGGCGGTGGGCGCTTTTGGTGAAGATGATGGTGGAGCTTCCGCCGGAGCGGTCTATGTCTTCACCCGTGACACAGGAGGTGTCTGGACGCAGCAGGCCTATGTTAAAGCATCTAATGCCGAGGCGTGGGATATCTTTGGCGGGACCGTAGCCCTTTCGGCTGATGGCGACACGTTGGTGGTGGGCGCTCACGATGAAGCCAGTGCCGCCACCGGCGTGAACGGTGATCAGGCCGATAACAACGCACCTTCCGCCGGGGCGGTCTATGTCTTCACCCGTGACAGCGGAGGTGTCTGGACGCAGCAGGCCTACGTCAAGGCATCCAATACCAATGCAGGCGATGGCTTCGGCCGCAGCGTGGCCCTGTCGAAGGAGGAGATCACGTCCAGGTACCACTTGAGCTGCGCGATCAGGATGACGTCCACGCCCGTGGCCCGCCGGAGCTCCCGGAACACGGCCGCGCGGCCCGGGGAGAGGATGCGCGTCTCGCCCAGCGCCTGGCGGGTGAAGACCACGCCGCCGTGGTTGAAGGTCTCGCTCTTACTGAGCTGGCTGTAGGCGGGCAGCTGCGAAACGGGAGGCAGGTCGACAATCTCCCAGCGGCCGAGGGCCTTGAGCCGGTCCAGCAGGTCGCGCATCACCTCGGCAGACTTCTCCTGCCCGATCTTCTGGCGCAGACGGACCTGGTTGACCTGGCGCCCCACGGCATGGCTGGTGAGAAGGCCGAAGGGCACCTGGAACGAGGCCAGGACCGCTCGGGGCCTGGCGCCCTCGGTGGCGCCCTCGGGCGGCGGGGGCACCAGCGGCACCACCGGCACCACTGCCGGCCGTACCGGGATCACGGGCCGCGGCCGTTCGTTCAGGATGAAGGTCGCCCGCCGGTTCGCCGGGAAGGCGTAGGGCCTGCCGTCGATCACGGCCTCCACGTAGTAGACCCAGCCGCCCAGCTTGGTCATGCCGCCGGGCACCGAGGCGGAAAAGCCCCCGGGCACGCGCTCCATGGGCATGGCGGTCTCGCCCCTGAGGCCCGGCGCCATGTACTTCACTATGGCGGACTGCACTCGGTATCCGCGGGCGCGCAGGAGCAACTTGACCGGCTCGCCCGCGAAGGTGTAGTCGCAGCCGGCCCCCACCCTGCGTCTGATCAACTGCTCGCGGGTGAACACGGGTCTTCGGAACGGACGGGCGGGCGAACCCATGGGGAACGAGTCGGGGCCCCTGGTGACCTCCAGGTAGTACTCGATCGTGCCGCCCTCGACCGAAAGCGCGGCCGGCAGCCGGGCCGTCAGCGTCCGCCCCCCGCCCAGGAGTGTCATTTCGGTCTGCTGGTAGCTCGGCTGACCCG
>JACZVC010000013.1 GCA_022572885.1 Pseudomonadota bacterium
GTCCTCGATGAATCCCATCGCCGATCCAGCCGGAGGGACTGTCGTTGTGTAGGCTGAATCGTCCTTGGCGAAAATCACACTGATTCCGTTGGCAGAATTATAGCGTTTCCCCCAGCTCGTACCCCCGTCATCGTCCCAAATATTGAACTCAAACGTGAGAACAAATGGCGTTGTTGTTGGCTCTTTCATGAGGGCAACAGCCGATGCGCCGTACGCATCGACCGGAGTCAGGGTGAGGACACCGGACTCAGGATCAAGCGACGGGTAACCCGGGTTCTTGGGATTGCCGTACAGATTGTATGTAGACGAAGTATCGGGTCTCTTGTGTGTATTCCTGGAGTTGTCTTTGACGACGACTCGGTTGGTTTGGTAGGGCGTGTCTGTCGTATTTAGCTCATTGAAATCCCAATACGCCAGAATTCGGGTGCTCGCCGCCAACGTGGTTGGCGAGTCGCCTCTGGCCAGCGCTCGAATGTCGGCTTCGCCAAGCGCAGTCGCGAACACTGAGTAGTCATCCAGCATGCCGTGCATGTGGTTTTCCATTCCCAGCCTTTTGGCGCCAAGCCAGATTTCCGTAAAATCGCTTGGCAACGGTTTCGTGTTCTTCCCGGCGAGGAACAGTTGCCCATCGATCCAGATTTCCTTGTGCGAACCCTTCTTTGTAAAAACAAAATGATGCCATTGGTTCCACCACTTGACGTCACCGGAGTAACCGGGAAATGATGCGATGCTGGCTTCGATACGCTGGGTGTTGGCATTGCAGCAACCCGCAGTGTCGAAAACGATAGCGTTATTTCCCCAGGGAATGTGCGCTTGAAAACCACGCTTTGACTTGCCGCCGGAGGGTGAAGCTACCCAAAACACGGAACTGTTGACGATCTCGTAATTTTTTACCCAGATCGAAAACGTCAGCTCGTCTGCTTCTGCGGTCGCCGCGTTCAGGAAATCGGCGTCCGGAATCACAATCGACGGATTGCCCTTGCCCATGCCCAGGTCTACCCCACGATCACCTGGGTTACCCGAGAAACCACTGGCGTCGTCGGCGAGTCGAGCGGTGCCCAGAATAAATGCCACGATATTATTGAGCTTGTCCGAAACCGACTGAGGGCGCGGGCACCGGCTGAGGTCGCTGAGTTTTCTGCCCCGGTCGTAACAGCTTTCCGTCGCGTTGTCCTCGATGTCCCAGTCAGTCCAGTGCCCCTGGCGATAGTTTGCAAACCGCTGGCCTCGCGAGTTCTTCATGTAAGGCGGTCTGTAGCGTATGTATAATCCTTCCGCTTTTTTGCCGCCGCTTTCATACCACTGGGTCCAGTAGACGCGTCCCCATTCCTTCAAATAGCCGAGCTCCGGCCGAGCCCGCTGCAGGTGGTTTTCCTCAGATTTCTTTTGCCCGGTCTGATAGTACTCGGTCCAGGGACCATCCCTGAGGCCAGTACTTTTTTTGATCATGCCCTCCGACTGCTTTTCGCCGTTTTCGTACCAGCGGGTCTGGAGCCCGTCTGCAAGGCCTCCATCCATGTTTTTCACCGCGGATTTGTTCCCGTTTTCGTACCAAGTGGTCACTGGACCCTTGATCCTTCCATTGACGTAATTCGCCTCCTGCTTCTTGGTCCCGCTCTCGTACCAACTTACGAAAAGCCCTTCTTCTTTCCCATTGACGAAACTGACTTCACTGTGTTTCGACCCGTCTTCGTGCCACCATGTTTTCAGACCCTCTCGCTTTCCATTAACATAGTTAACTTCAAACCATTTTTGTCCGTTTCCATACTTCCACATGGAAGAAAGGCCCTCTTTCTGCCCATCAACATAGTTTGCCTCGGTATATTTTCTCCATTTCCTTTGGAATCTCGGCCCACCAGTCCATTGGGTCCTGATGCCATGTATGTTTCCGTTCAGGTAGCTCGTGAATATCGGAGAACCCCCGAAGTTCTTTCGGTCCCAGGTACAGCCGGTCAATGGCCCGCCATGCCCTTTCATTTGATTACTGTGTAGAAATGCACCACTTGACGAGTCCGCCACGATTGGCTCCAGGCACTCCAGTAGTTGCTGCGCTACGGGGTCTCCTTGCGCGGCGGCCAACCGATACCACTCAGCGGCAGTTTGGTCGTTTTCCTCGACACCCACACCAAACACGTAGCTGTCACCAAGCAACGATTGTGCATTGAGGTTGCCCTGCTCGGCCGCTTTCTTGTACCACTGAACGGCTGTAGCGTCGTTTTTCTTGACGCCTTCTCCCCGGTTGTACAGAACACCGAAGTAATATTGCCCCTCGGCGTCTCCATGTTTCGCAGCCAGGCCGAACCACTTCGCCGCGTTCTTGTAATTTTTGCGCTGGATCTTGTCCCGCAACGCTTTCAGTCCCGAATCACGTTGGGCAGCTCGTTTTTTCGAACTGTCCATTTTGGCCCAGGCCTGCTCAGCCTGTTCAATTGGATCCGGGGACTTTTTGCCAACTACTTTGTCCCAAATCTTATCGGCAAGCCACTCAGTATCCAAAATCGACCCGCGGGAACCCTGGCGAATTGATTCACCAATGGCCTCGACCCAGATCCCTTCCTCAGAAGCGCTTCTGCCCTCGTAGTAAATCAGACCGATGTTGAATTCCGCGTTGGCGTCACCCTGTTTCGCCAGAGCACGATATTTCGTCAAGGATTCCGTTTCCGCGAGCGCCGACAACGGAACTGTTACAAGCAATACAGCCAGAAAAAGCTTTTTCACTTTTGTCTCCCCAAAACAAGGTCTCTTATTATGGTCTGTACGACCATGTTTACATCTTTCGTGATTCTAGGGTCAGTGTCAGAGTACTCGTTTCAACACAATCAGGCGAAGCCCCCAGAAATACAGTATGTTACTGAGCGCCTGAACGCGGGCTGAACATGGAGCGTCCGAGCTTCATCGCTGACGAATACCGAAAAGGGCACGTATTGGGCAAGCGGAGTAGTTGCAATCATCGAATGCAGCCGCTGGGCTGACAAAATAACGGTGTTGATCGGTATACAACCGAACCCTGATGGAATCGTTTCGGCCTTTAGCGTTGCAGGACTTGAGTCATACCAAAATTTCTCCGAGTTCCAAAATTCATACTCGAGAGCATTTTTGGCAAGCATCGATGGCGGAGGCGGGTATAGCATCGATGGCGGCGGCGGCCGAACTGTTTTTAGCCAAGCTGTATGGCCACGATTGGAATGCCCATATCCTTGCCTTTAAAGGTTGAGGCTGCTGCGGAAAGCAGACATCGATACCGCTCCTAACCTCCTGCCTCGGGGCGGAATAGAGACTGATTTTGAGTGAAAAAGGGTTTTATGCGGCGATATACTAGGGTAATATGCGCGCTCAGCGGGTCACTCAAGCTTGAGTAGAGGGTGATCCGGCGTTAGATCGTAGCGCCGAATATACGGGCTGCAACGTGCCCCCGCTACCAAATTGGTAGAAAGCCCCGCTGGCCGGGGCTTTTTATTTGCAGCAGGCTCGGTGGCATGCTGGTTTGGCATGGAAAGTAGCGGGGCAGGACCGGGTGGGCTATAGGCCCATTTTTTGTACGCGAGGCAAAAGTTTGATCAGAGAGGAATTGATAGCGCTGCTTGAGCCGACCGTGAACGGTATGGGCTACGAGTTGATCGATATCGATCTGGATCTGGGCGGCACTGGCCTGCTCAGGTTGTTTATCGATGGCCCGGATGGCGTCGGCCTGGATGACTGCACGAAAGTCAGCCACCAGGTCAGTGCATTGCTCGACGTGGAAGACCCGATTCCCGGGCACTACACGCTCGAAGTGTCGTCGCCGGGCTTGAACCGGATTTTGCGGACTGCGGATCACTTTCGGCAGTTCACCGGCAAACGCGTCAAGGTTCGCATGGAGCGCGCCGTTGACGGGCGAAAAAGGATTATTGGCCGGTTGCTGGGTCTCGATGAGGAACAGGTACTGGTAGTGATGGCAGACCATGAATACCGGCTGCCGATTGAGGATATCAAGAGGGCGCGGCTGGCGCCGGAGTTGTGAGATCATGAGTTTGGAAATGCACAAGGAAATTCTGCTTGTTGTCGATGCTGTTTCCAATGAAAAAGACATCGACAAGGAAATTATTTTCGAGGCGATTGAAGCAGCGCTCGCCTCGGCGACACGCAAGACCCACAAGGACGATATTGACGTTCGGGTCGCGATCGACCGCCAGACCGGTGACTACGAGACCTTCCAGCGCTGGCTGGTGTTCGCGGACGACTCGACCGAGCTGGAAATACCGGATCACGAACTGCGCATGATCGACGCCGTTGACATCGATCCGGACGCCCAGCCGGGCGAATATGTCGAAGTGCCGATGGAGTCGGTCGATTTCGGGCGCATTGGCGCCCAGACCGCCAAACAGGTCATCGTCCAGAAAGTCCGCGAAGCAGAACGTAAACAGGTCTTCGAAGAATACCAGGAACGGGTTGGCGAGTTGCTCAGCGGCATGGTCAAGCGCGTCGATCGTAATGGCGCCTATGTTGATTTAGGCGGCAATGCGGAGGCGTTTATTCCACGCGAGCACCTGATTCCGCGCGAGCCCCTGCGTAATAATGAACGGGTCAAGGGCCTGTTGCGTGAGGTTCGTGAAGAAATCCGCGGACCACAACTGTTTCTGACCCGAACATCTTCTGAGTTTTTGCTCGCAATGTTCAAATTGGAAGTGCCCGAGGTCGGGCAGGGCCTGGTCGAGATTCTGGGGGCCGCGCGCGATCCGGGACTGCGCGCGAAGATTGCCGTGAAAAGCAATGACAACCGGATTGACCCGGTCGGCGCCTGCGTGGGTATGCGCGGGTCCAGGGTGCAGGCGGTATCCAATGAGCTGGCTGGCGAACGAGTCGATATCATTCTGTGGAACGAGGACCCGGCGCAGTTCGTGGTCAATGCGATGTCGCCGGCCGAGGTGCTTTCCATCGTGGTCGACGAAGATAAACACAGCATGGACATATCGGTCGATGCCGAAAAACTCTCCCAGGCCATCGGCCGGGGCGGGCAAAATATTCGGCTGGCCAGCGAGTTAACCGGCTGGGAACTGAACGTAATGGATGAGGCGGATGCCCAGACCAAGACAGAGGAAGAAGCCAAAGAACTGACCAACATGTTCATGGAACAGCTCGATGTCGATGAAGACGTCGCAATCATCCTGGTCCAGGAAGGGTTTTCTTCGGTCGAAGAGATAGCCTATGTGCCTAACTCTGAATTGCTCGGTATCGAGGAGTTCAACGAGACCATTGTCACCGAGTTGAGGAACCGGGCGAGGGACGTACTGCTGACCCAGGCAATTGTCAACGAAGAACGCCTGGATGAAGTTGAGCCCGCGGCTGACTTGCTGGAACTGGAAGATATGGACAAAGCGCTGGCATTTCAGCTGGCCAGCCATGGGGTCATAACCCGTGAAGACCTGGCCGAGCAGGCGGTGCTGGATCTGGAGGACGTCGAGGGTCTGGATGAAGAGCGGGCGGCCAGGCTGATCATGGCGGCACGAGCCCATTGGTTTGAGAACGAAGAGAGTACCTGACGCGCTGGAGCGTATATATGTCTGATGTGACTGTTAGCCAATTTGCCGAAGTACTGAAGGTACCGGTCGACCGTTTGCTGGTTCAGCTTGAGAAAGCCGGCATTGAGGTCGCCGGTGCGGATGACAGTATCTCGGATGAATCGAAAATGGAACTGTTGACGTTTTTGCGCAGGAGTCACGGTCAGTTTGGTGACGATGCGGCAATGGGTCCGAGAAAAATTTCATTGAAACGCAAGTCGCACACCGAACTGAGGTTGCCAGGCGCGCAAGGCAGAGCCCGTACGGTCAGCGTTGAAGTCAGGCGCAAGCGAACATACGTCAAGCGTGACGATCTCGAAAAAGAAGCCAAAGCGCGGCAGGCAGAGCTGGAAAGCATTCGCGCCGAGGAGCTGGCCGAGAAAAAACGCCAGGACGAGGAAATCCGCGCCAAGGCTGAGTCTCGTGAAGAGCAGCGCAATCGGCAAGAGCAAGAAGAAAAAGAACGCATCGAGGACGAGCGATCCAAAAAAGAAGCCGATATCGACCGCCGGGTGGATGAAGAATCCAAGAGACAGCAGGAAGCCCGCGAGACAGAGCGTCAGGAGAAAGAAAAGAAACACCGCGAACATGCCGCCCGCGCCGAGCGCGACCGCAAACGCAGCCGGACCAAGTATGGCCGCGAGGAACTGCATATTGGTTCGATCAGCGCCCGGCGCAAACGCAAGCCGCAGCGACGCCGGCCCAGCCATATCAACGTCGACCAGAAGCACGGGTTCGAAATGCCAACCGAGCCCGTGGTTCGCGAGGTCAAGGTGCCGGAGACCATTGCGGTCGGCGAGCTGGGCAAACTGATGGCGATCAAATCCGGCGATTTGATCAAGGCGCTGATGGGCATGGGTGTTATGGCTACGATCAACCAGGTACTGGATCAGGACACTGCCTTGCTGCTGGTTGAGGAACTGGGGCACAAGGCAATTTCTGTCAGTGAAGATCACGCTGAGGAGAAGCTCGTTGAGGCGGCCGGCGAAAGTGAAGCCAAGGAGCTACCGCGCGCGCCGGTGGTCACCGTCATGGGTCACGTCGACCATGGCAAAACTTCACTACTCGACTACATTCGCAAGAGCCGGGTCGCTGCCGGCGAAGCCGGCGGCATTACGCAGCACATTGGCGCCTACAGCGTGGAGACGGAGAAAGGAACGATCACTTTCCTGGATACGCCGGGTCATGAAGCGTTTACCGCGATGCGCGCACGCGGTGCGCGGGCGACCGATATCGTGATCCTCGTCGTTGCTGCGGATGATGGCGTGATGCCGCAGACCATAGAAGCCATTCAGCACGCCAAAGTTGCGGGAGTTCCGCTGGTAGTGGCGGTAAACAAGATTGACAAACCGGAAGCGGATCTCGAGAAAGTCCGCAGCGAACTTTCGCAACACGAAGTGATATCGGAAGAATGGGGCGGCGAACACCTGTTTGCCAATGTGTCGGCCACCAGCGGCGAAGGTGTGGATAAGTTGCTGGACATCATCCTGCTCCAGGCGGAGGTTCTGGAACTGCAGGCCCGGCGCGAGGGTCCGGCGGCCGGTGTGGTCATTGAATCCAGCCTGGAAAGAGGCCGTGGCCCGGTGGCGACAGTGCTGGTCAGGAAAGGCACACTGCGTTGCGGCGACGTACTTCTGGCGGGCCAGGAGTTGGGGCGCGTCCGCGCCATGTTCGATAATGCCGGCAAGGCGATAAGCGAAGCGGGTCCATCGATGCCTGTCGAAGTCCTGGGATTGTCGGGCACGCCGGCGGCGGGCGATGACGTGCTCGTGGTCAGCAGTGAACGCAAGGCAAGGGAAATTGCCGACCTGCGCCGCAACCGGAGCCGGGATCTCGATCTGGCCAGCCAGCAGGCTGCTCGTCTGGATGACGTATTCTCGCAAATGGAAGCCGGGCTGGTCAGTTCGGTTCAGATACTGATCAAGGCGGATGTCCACGGCAGTGCCGAAGCGATACGCGATGCCTTGGGCAAACTTCCCAGCGATGAAGTCAAGGTCAAGATTATCGCCTCGACCGTCGGTGGTATTACCGAATCGGATGTCCACCTGGCGGCCGCGTCCGACGCGATCATTCTCGGGTTCAATGTCCGCGCCGATGGCGCCGCACGCAAGACGATCCAGGAAATGGGCGTCGATGTTCGGTATTACAGTGTCATCTACGAAGCGATCGATGACGTAAAGGCGGCGCTCAGTGGCTTGTTGAGTCCGGAAATCCGGGAGCAGATCGTTGGGCTGGCGGAGGTCAGGGAAGTCTTCAAATCACCAAGCTTTGGCCAGATCGCAGGTTGCCTGGTCACCGAGGGCGCCGTCAGGCGCAACAACCCGATTCGCGTGCTTCGCGACAACGTAGTGATCTATGAGGGAGAACTGGAGTCGTTGAGGCGCTTCAAGGACGACGCCAATGAGGTTCGCTCGGGTACTGAGTGCGGCATCGGCGTGCGCAATTACAACGACGTCAAGGTTGGTGACCAAATCGAGTGTTACGAACGGGTCGAGATAGCCCGGACGCTGGATTGAGCGGCGCGATATGCCAAGAGAGTTTTCACGTACAAAAAGAGTCTCGGAGCAGGTAAGGCGTTTGCTCAACCAGCTGATCCTGACCGAGCTGAAGGATCCTCGTGCTGCCTCGGTCACCGTGACCGAGTGTGATGTCTCGAGGGACCTGTCGCATGCGACCGTGTTTTTCAGTCTGCTGGACCCGGATTCAGACCCGGAACCGACGGCAAAGGCGCTCAAGGGGGCTGCGGGCTTTTTGCGCAGCCAGCTGCGCAAGGCGATGGATACCAGGCAAGTGCCGGCGCTCAAGTTCGTCCACGATCAGTCGGTGGCGAGCGGGGTCCGGATCAGTGCATTGATTGACGAAGCGGTGAGCAAGGACAAGTCTCGCACGCAGGACAACGAACATGAGTAGGCTGCGCGGCCGCAGACAAAAAGGCCGGGCGATCGACGGTATATTGTTGCTGGACAAGCCGATCGGCCTGACTTCGAACCAGGCATTGCAGCGGGTCAAGCGCCTGTTTGACGCGAGAAAGGCGGGGCATACCGGGAGCCTTGATCCGCTGGCCAGTGGACTGTTGCCGATATGCCTTGGCCAGGCGACCAAGGTATCCGGGTTCCTGCTCAATGCCAGCAAGCGATACCAGGTTACTGCCCGGCTTGGGCAGCGTAAAGATACCGGCGATGCCGATGGCCGGGTCGTCGAGGAAGAGCCGGTACCGGCCCTGGACAATGACGCCGTCAAGCGGGTTCTTGCGCAGTTTGCAGGATTGCAGAAACAGGTGCCGCCGATGTATTCGGCGATAAAACACCAGGGCCAGCGCTTGTACAAACTGGCGCGCAAGGGCATAGAAATAGAGCGTCAGGCACGTGAAATCGAGATCTACGGACTCGAGTTGCTCAGCCTCGAAGACGATGCCCTGGAACTGGACGTGGCGTGCTCAAAAGGAACCTACATCCGGACATTGATCGAAGACATTGCCCAGGCGCTGGGCACGGTGGCTCATGTCATCGCGCTGAGGAGACTGAGCGTTGGCCCATATGCCGAGGGGCGTATGTATAAGCTGGAGGAGCTTGAGGCTCTGGCAGAGCAGGGTATGGAACGGCTGGATGACATTTTACTGCCGGTGGACAGTGCGCTCGGCCACTGGCCGTCCGTCGAACTGGGTGCAGACAGCGCCTATTACCTGATGCAGGGGCAGGCGGTGATGGCGCCCGGTGCCCCGCGTAGTGGAAAAGTGCGGCTTTACGATGAAAGCCATGGTTTTCTGGGAATTGGCGAAGTAAAACTGGATGGGCGGGTGGCTCCCACGCGGCTGTTTCCACGTTGAGCGTCGTGAATGAATATTTATTTGTATTTCAGCTTGTTAGCTGCGCGGCAGCAACTTAGAATAGCGGGCTGATTTGTGCCGGTGCGCCGGCCAGGGAGTGAAAATGCCTCTTTCAACAGAGCAGAAAAGCGAAGTAATTGCCGAATTCAAACGGGGAGATCTTGATACCGGGTCTGCCGAGGTGCAGGTTGCCCTGCTCACCAAGCGGATCACCGAGCTAAGCGATCATTTTGCCGGACACAAGAAAGACCACCATTCAAGGCGTGGATTACTGCGCATGGTTAACCAGCGCCGCAAGTTGCTGGATTATCTCAAGAGCAATGACCTGGAACGTTACCGGGCACTTATTGCCAAACTTGGGTTGCGCAGATAGGCCGCACAGCCCGTATCAGTGAAGGAAAAAATGTGAAAAGTATTAAGAAGAGTTTTCAGTATGGTGAGCATGAAGTCACCATCGAAACAGGCGAGATAGCGCGTCAAACGGATGGCGCGGTCCTGGTCAGTGTCGCGGATACCGTAGTCCTGGTAACCGCTGTTGGCCGGAAGGAAGCTGCAGCAGGCAGGGAGTTCTTTCCGTTGACAGTCAACTATCAGGAAAAAACCTACGCGGCCGGCCGGATACCCGGTGGCTTTTTCAAGCGCGAAGGGCGGCCCAGCGAGAAAGAAACGCTGACTTGCAGGCTCATTGACCGGCCGATACGTCCGCTGTTTCCCAAAGGTTTTTACAACGAAGTTCAGGTCGTCGCGACCGTCGTTTCGGTCAACCCCGATGTGGATCCCGATATCCCGGCCATTCTGGGAGCGTCGGCGGCACTGGCGTTGTCCGGTATGCCGTTCGCTGGTCCGATCGGTGGCGCACGGGTCGGATATATTAACGGCGAGTACGTGCTCAATCCCTCGATGAGCCAGTTGACCGAATCCAAACTGGACCTGGTCGTAGCGGGTACCGAGCGTGCCGTGCTAATGGTCGAATCGGAAGCGGATTGTCTAGACGAAGAGGTGATGCTCGGCGCAGTAATGTTCGGGCATGAGCAAATGCAGACGGCGATCAAGGCGATTGCAGAACTTGCGGCCGAAGCCGGCAAACCTGCCTGGGACTGGCAGCCGGCGGAAAAAGACGAAGAACTGGCAAAAGCGGTGGCCGAACTGGCGAGCGAAAAACTGGCGGCCGCGTACCAGGTTACCGAAAAGCAGGCGCGGTATTCGCAGGTAGGTGAAATCCGGGATGCCGTGGTCGAGGGACTGAGCGACGGCGATGACGCACGCTGGGATGCAGGAGATGTCGCAGGCGAGTTCAAATCGCTGGAGAGCAAGGTCGTACGCTCACGCGTCCTGGCTGGAGAGGCCAGGATAGACGGACGCGATACGACGACTGTCCGGCCGATCCATGTCCGGGTCGGTGTGTTGCCGCGAACCCATGGTTCAGCGTTGTTCACCCGCGGTGAGACGCAGGCAATCGTGGTGACCACGCTGGGGACCGGACGCGATGCGCAAATCATCGACGCGCTCGAAGGCGAGCGTCGCGAACGCTTCATGCTGCAGTACAATTTCCCGCCGTATTGTGTCGGTGAAACCGGTTTTATGGGCTCGCCAAAACGACGCGAGATTGGCCACGGCCGGCTTGCCAAGCGCGGAATTATGGCGGTCATGCCCGATCTGGATGAATTTCCGTATGTGATTCGCGTGGTATCGGAGATCACCGAGTCAAACGGCTCCAGTTCCATGGCTTCCGTTTGCGGCACCAGCCTGTCGCTGATGGACGCCGGTGTGCCGGTCAAGGCGCCGGTTGCCGGTGTTGCCATGGGACTGATCAAGGAAGGGGATAAATACGTCGTGCTGACCGATATTCTCGGCGACGAAGATCACCTGGGCGACATGGATTTCAAGGTAGCGGGTACCACGGATGGGATAACCGCTTTGCAAATGGACATCAAGATCGACGGGATTACCCGGGACATCATGGAAGGCGCATTGGCCCAGGCCAAAGATGGCCGTCTTCATATTCTTGGGGAGATGGCCAAGGTTATCGATCAGCCGCGTAAGGAAATGTCTGAATGGGCGCCCAGCATCATCACCATGCACATCGATCCCGAGAAGATTCGCGATGTCATCGGTAAAGGCGGCAGCGTTATTCGCCAGATTACCGAAGAGACGGGCGCCACTATCGATATCGAAAACGATGGCACGATCAAGATTGCTTCCGTTGAAGGTCTTTCCGGCCAGGAGGCTCGCAGGCGGATCGAACTGATCACCGCCGAGGTCGAGGTTGGCAAGATCTATGATGGCAAGGTGGCCCGGTTGATGGACTTCGGGGCGTTTGTCACGATTCTGCCGGGCAAAGACGGCTTGGTGCACATCTCCCAGATCTCGGAAGAGCGCGTCGAAAAAGTCAGCGACAAGTTGTCCGAAGGTGACAATATCCGGGTCAAGGTACTCGAGGTGGATCGCCAGGGCCGCGTTCGCCTGAGCATGCGTAACCTGGATGCTGAATAGGCATTCGCCAGCAGAACCAGGCAAGACACGAAAAGGAGCCGGGAGGCTCCTTTTTCGTCTGTAGACCTCAATCAGATCAATCATGCCTCTATGGGTTAAAATAACTCTCAGCAACAGACAGGATCGTTTGCATTCTGGATGGCAAAAAAAATTAAACCGCTTGTCTCCTTATTCAGAGAACTAAAGCGCCGCAAGGTGTTTGAAGCGGGTGCGTTCTATGCCGCTGGCGCCTGGCTGGTTGTCGAAGCTGTCTCCGTTGTGGTGCAGACCTATAAAGCGCCCGCCTGGGTAATGCAGGTGCTGGTCGCGCTCGCTTTCGCGGGATTCCCGGTAACGTTGATACTTTCCTGGTTCTTCAAGTTCGGCCAAAAAGGTATTTCACGCGACGAGGCAGGGAAGGTGGAGTATCAGGACGGGTTGTCAGCTGATCATGCTGCTGTGCCAGGTTCAATAGCGGTATTGCCTTTTGGCAACATGAGCACAGGCTCGGATAACGATTATTTTGCCGATGGATTAACCGAAGTCCTGATAGCCAAGCTCGCGGGTATTCAGTCTCTGCGTGTTATTTCGCGCACAACGATCATGCGATACCGGGAAACCAAGAAAGACTTGCGGCAAATTGGCCGCGAACTCCAGGTTGCGCACATTATTGAAGGATCGGTATTGCTGTCGGATCAGAGCGTGCAAGTCGTCGTGCAGTTGATCGACCCGTTGACCGACCACCATCGCTGGGCCGAGACCTATACCCGACCCGTGCAGGATTTTATTGGATTGCTAAACGAAATCGCTTGCATTGTTTCGGTTGAAATCGGCGCGCGGATTAGCACGGCAGAGCAGAAACGTCTGGATTCCGCTGCACCAGTCGATTCCAGGACTCTCAGGTCATATCTGAAAGGCCGCCATTTCTTCAGCAAGCGCACGCAACCGGGGTTTCAGGCTGCGTTGCAGTATTTTTCAGATGCGATCGGACAAGAAGCAGACCACGTGCCCAGCCTGGTCGGAATGGGAGAGGTCTTCCTGCTCCAGGGAATCTACGGATCCTTGCCGGCCAGCGAGTGTTTTCCTCAGGCAAAGCATTATTTTGAAGCAGCCTTGCGCCTGGATGACAAAGAGTATGCCGCGTTGTCAGGCATGGCAGCAGTAAAGATGTTTTTCGAATGGGACTTCGTTTCCGCCCGTTCCATTTTTCAAGCCAGCATTGCGCAAAATCCCAGTCAGATTATAGGCAGGATAGGGCTGGGTGATTTATTGGTGGTCGTCGGCGAGCAACAAGGGGCTATGGAGCAGATTCATACAGCCTTGCGGCTGGACCCGTTGGACGTGGGCGTATCGATGAATGTCGGCGATTTTCTTTTTTTCGGCCGCAAGTATGAACAAGCCATTGCACAATGGGAAAAGACGCTGGGGATCGCCGAGCATTTTGTACCGGCATACCTGAGACTGGCAGAAGCTTATGCGTTCCGGGGTGAATCGCTGGCCGCAAGGAAGCACATAAAGCGGGCAATGGAGCTTGATAGCGGGAACATCCAGGTTCTGGTCAGCGCCGTTTTTGTGTCTGCAGTGACCGGCGAGCATGGCAAAGCGAATTCGCAACTTGAAGAACTGCTGGCGCTGAGCGCTGAACGATATGTTGCACCCTGGGTATTCGCCCGCGCATACGCAGCGATGTGCGATACCGAGAAAGCGTATGAATGGCTGGACCGCTCGATCAATGACAGACACGGAGCGGTAATTTTTCTTGGGGTCAATCCGGCCTTCGACAACATCAGGACCCAGCCCGGGTTTAGCGATTTTCTTGACCGCATCGGTATCGCAGATGGCGGCGGTCTGGCCGCCAATACGACAGACTAGCAGGCTGTTGAAAGGCGGTCAGAATTTCTGCTAAGCGTGTGGGCTTGCTATGCAGCCGGACGGTCATTGCTGTTGTCGTCATCCTTATCGTGGTGGCGTTTGTCTCGATCGTTTCCCTGCCCACCGATGTCGGTCAGCGTGCGAAAAATCTCGTTTTGCACTGACTTCCAGCGCTCATAATTTTTTTGTGCAATATCCGTCATTACGCCAACCGGATCCACGCCGACCACATCTTTTACCTTATCCCGGATCTGTTGTTGCTGGGTCATAAACAGGCGCAGGCTCTGTTCCAGGTAGCTGCTCATCATACTTTGCATCGTGCCGCCATAAGACCGAATGACCTGCGCCAGGAAGTCCTGGCTCATGACCGGTTCACCATGCCCTTCCTGGTCGGCGATCACCTGCAATAAAATGCTTCGGGTAATATCTTCCTGTGATTTTTTGTCGATGACGACAAATTCGGTTTTTTCGAGAACCAGCCGGCGGATGTCAGCCAAAGTGATGTATCGACTTTCTTCGGTGTCGTATAGTCTGCGGTTCGGGTATTTTTTTATTATTCGGCTGCTGCTGTCATTCATTTTTTTCTCTTTCTGGAGAACGGATCAAGAATTGCCGCAATTTTGCTCTGCCGTGATGCTGCACCGGGTTGCACAAAGGAATCTGGTTTGCTCGAAGCATAGTACATTTTTGTGCGATACGGAAAAATATTCGCTAGCCTGCATTTTTTACTAAGCCCGCATCCCTGATTAGGCTTGGTCGCCAGTTTGCTATTGCCCACTCCAGGATTTCTGTATTCAGCGCCTTTGAGAGCTCGGCAGGCGGGTTTTGATGCAGAAATGCCAGGGCGGAAAGTAACGAATCAGACAAGGTTTTGTCGGTGAGTGGGTGGGCGCCGGTTTGTTTGCTCAGTTTTTGGCCGGTGTTGTTTAACACGACCGGCAAGTGCATATAGGCCGGCCTGGGGTAGCCCAGAACCGATTGCAGGTAAGCCTGGCGGCCGGTATTGTCCAGCAGGTCCGCGCCGCGGACCACATGGGTTATGGCTTGCTGAAAATCGTCGACAACCACCGCCAGCTGGTACGCAGGCAGGCCATCGCGGCGCTTTACGATGAAATCGCCGCACTGTGTGGCCAGGTTTTCCATAAAATTGCCGTAAATCCGGTCCGTGTATCCAATATGTACGCCGCTGGTTTTGATTCTCAGGCTGTGGGCCTGGTCGTTTCCTGGTGTCCGGGTCACGCAGGTTCCGGGGTAAATGCCGGCCGCATGACCAGGTTCGCCAACCGTTTTCCTCATTGATTTCCTGGAGCAAACACAGCGATAGAGCAGTTGCTGTTCGATCAGCGACTCCAGGGCGCGATCGAAATATGCCAGGCGCTGACCCTGGTATATAACCTCCCCATCCCAGTGCAGTCCCAGTGCGTCAAGAGTTCCTTTGATGCTGTCGGCTGCACCGGGGCGCTCCCGTGGGGGATCGATATCCTCGATCCGCAACAGCCAGGTTCCCTTGTTGGCACGTGCATCGAGCCAGCTTCCCAATGCGGTAACCAGAGAACCGAAATGCAGCGGGCCAGTGGGGGAGGGAGCAAACCGGCCGATATAGCCCGCAAACAAATCGGGGCCCTGAGAATTCATCTCAGAGCCCCGATGATGCTTTGCCATTCGAACTGAGTCAGCGATAGCGGTCGTCCCGATCCCGGTATTGACGTTCCGCCATTTCGCGGCGCTCCTGTGCATCGAGACACAGTGTTGCAACCGGGCGCGCCTCAAGTCGTTTCAGCCCGATTTCGTCGCCGGTCTCATCGCAATAGCCGTAGCTGCCTTCCTCGATGCGGGTCAGAGCCTGTGAAATCTTTCGGATCAGCTTGCGTTCGCGATCCCGTGTTCTGAGTTCGAGGCCGAATTCCGATTCCTGGGTCGCACGGTCATTCGGATCGGGAAAGTTCGCGGCCTCGTCTTTCATGTGATCGACAGTCCGGTCGACTTCTTCCATCAACGCCTGCCGCCAGGCCTTCAGGATATTCCTGAAGTGTCCAAGCTGGCCAGCGTTCATATATTGCTCGCCGCGTTTGGCTTTGTAAGGCTGGAAACCGTGTAAGGGTCCAGTCATCAATTGATTACGCCGTGTCCCGGTCTTGGCCGCGGCCTTTTTCCTTGCTTTCTTTTTGGCGGTTGTCTTTTTCGCCAGCTTTTTCTTGCCAGCGGCTTTTCTCTTAGCGGTTTTTTTGGTCGCCGTTTTTCTTATCGGCTTAGTTTTCTTGCCAACCTTCCTGGTCGTTTTCCTGGGGCTCTTTTTTTTGCTCGCCTTTTTTTTGGCAGCATTTTTAGCAGCGGTTTTTTTCCTGGCGGGCAATGCGCTATCTCCATCTTCGGCAAATGCCGAACGCGGCATTATACAACCCCCGCAGCCACTGTCCAGAGGCAGCTTTTCGCAAAAAAAACAGCTTTAATATCAGGGGGTTGCAGTCCGCATGGGCGCCTGCCATCCGGGTTTTCGGTGTTCTGCGACGACGGTGGTATAAATGCCGCCCCGCACATTGAATTCGGCGGTCAGACACATGTATCGGGGTTCGATCGCGGCGACACAATCGTCGAGAATCTGGTTGGTCACGGTTTCGTGGAATGCGCCCTCGTTGCGATATGACCAAATATAATTCTTCAATGATTTCAATTCAATACATAGCTTATCAGGAATATACTCGAAGTTTAGAGTCGCAAAGTCGGGTTGTCCGGTCTTTGGGCACAGGCAGCTAAACTCCGGAACCCGAATCCGAATGGTGTAGTCGCGGGCGGGGTTCGGGTTGGCGAAGGTTTCAAGACCCCGGACGGGGCGCGCCGGCTTGGATTTTTGCGGGTTTAAGGGCATCGGGATCGGCTCCTCCGAATCGGGCAAGCAAGGCGTATTCATTCAACAATAATTACTTTACACTACCGCTAATCAAGGAACCATCAGCCTCAGGGATTGGCGTCAGGGCATATGCGACTCAGCAAAATCAAGCTGGCGGGTTTTAAGTCTTTCGTAGACCCAATCACGATCTTTTTTCCAGGCAACCTGACCGGAATCGTTGGCCCGAACGGCTGCGGCAAATCCAATGTGATCGATGCCGTGCGCTGGGTGATGGGGGAAAGCTCGGCCAAGAACCTGCGCGGTGATTCCATGGCGGATGTCATTTTTAACGGTTCGAGCGCCCGTAAACCGGTTGGCACTGCCTCCGTGGAACTGGTATTTGACAATGCGGATGGCGCAATGGGCGGGCAATACGCCAGCTATGCGGAAATCTCCATTCGCCGGGTCGTATCGCGTGATGGCACTTCCGTCTATTACCTCAATAATGCGCGCTGCCGCAGAAAGGACATCACGGCCGTTTTCCTTGGCACCGGGCTGGGGCCACGCAGTTATGCCATCATTGAGCAAGGCATGATATCCAGGCTGATCGAGGCCCGACCCGAGGAATTGCGGGTATTCCTCGAGGAAGCGGCGGGTATTTCGAAATACAAAGAAAGAAGGCGAGAAACCGAGAACCGGATGCGGAGTACCCGGGAGAATCTCGAACGGTTGCATGACCTGATCGACGAGATCGAAAAACACATCAAGCACCTGCAGCGCCAGTCAAGAACCGCGAAGCGGTACAAGAATCTGAAGTCGGAGGAAAGAAAGCTGGGCGCCGAACTTATCGCTTTGAAACTGCGTCACCTGGATGTCAAGGCAGCCGTGGCCCGAAAGGAAGCCTCCGAAGTAGAAAATCGTTTGCAGGCGGCTGTGTCCGGGCAGCGGGCGGTCGAGGCTAAAATAGAGGAATTCCGCGACAATCATGATTCCCAAACCGATGTCTTCAACGAGGTTCAGGCGCGCTATTACCAGGTAGGCGCGGAGATCGCCAGGCTTGAGCAAAATATTCAGCACGCGCGGGAACTGAAAAAGAGACAGGAAACAGACCTTGAGCAGGCTCGGGCAAACCTGGGCGATATCCAGTCACACATTGTGCAGGACAAAAGCCGGTTGCATGGACTGGCCGAGGCGCTGGACGAACTGGGTCCGGACCTCGAAAAAGCCCGCCGGCAGGAAGTCGATTCGACAAATGCGTTGCGTGGAGCAGAACAGGCAATGGCTGACTGGCAGGAGAACTGGGAAAGTTTTGGCCGTGAAAACCATGTTGAGCAAAACCAGGTACAGCTGCACAAAGCGTCTATCGAGCACCTGGAGAGCCAGCTTTCCCGGATGCTGCAGCAGAAAAACAAAATGGGCCAGGAGCAACTATCGATATCCAATACCGATCTGGAAGAAAAGCTTGCTGAACTGGTCAAGGAGGAGCAGCAGGCCGAGGTCAAGGCCATGGCTTTGCAGCAGCAATTACAGCAAATCTCCTCACGGGTGGCGCAATTGCGTACCCAAGACCAGGAATTAACCAGCGAGCTCGACCTGGGCCGGTCGGATCTACAGAAAATCCGCGGTCAGCTGGCTACGCTCGAAGCGATGCAACAGGCAGCGCTGGGGCAGACCGAGGGTGAAGTCGTTGAATGGCTTGAGGGCAAGAACCTGGGTGACCGCCCGCGACTGGCGCAGGAGCTAGAGGTAGAAGCCGAATGGGAGGCAGCGGTTGAGACAGTGCTGGGTTCCTACCTGGAAGCGGTTTGCGTCGAGGGAATCGACGCCGTCGCCGAAGTCCTGGGCTCGTTGCAGGCAGGTTCAATCGCATTTATAGAGCGTAAGAAAGCGGTCGATCCGGTCGCCGACCACACGTTGTTGCTGAGCAAGATTCAAAACGGCTCGGGTCTGGAAGCGCTGCTCGGCGGCGTCCATGTCGCTGATTCGTTGGAGCAGGCGCTGGCAACCCGGGAAAATTTGGGGCCGGGTGACTCGATCGTTACCAGAGACGGCATCTGGCTTGGCGGGGGCTGGTTGCGAGTCGCTCGCGCCAAGGATGAGCATTCCAGCGTCATTCATCGTGAGCAACAAATCAGGCTGCTGCGCGAGCAACACGGTGAGTATGCCGCTCGCGTAACTGGCGACGAGGACAAGCAAGGGGCGGTCAGGCGCGATCTCGATAAACTCGAGTCTGAAAGGGAGGAAGTCCGGGAAGAGGGTGGGCGGCTGCAACGATTGCACGCAGATTTGTGTGGACAACTGAAAGCGGAGCGGCACCAGGCGGAGCAAACCGCTAGCCGGACGCGCAGCCTGGGAATCGAGCTTGCGGAAGTATCGCGCGATATCGAAAAAACGACTCAGCAATTGAGAAACTCACGAGCGGCAGTCGAAAGCGGCATCGAGATTCTGGCGGCCTTGGAGGAAAAACGCGGCATCCTGGAAGAGCAGCGCGTGGAGCTTCAGTCGAAGTTTGAATCTTCTCGTGAAATTGCGAAAAAAGGTCAGCTCGCATGCCAGGAGATTGCGATCAAAGTCGAATCGAGGCGCAGTACCCGCGAATCGGCCAGCGCCAACCTGTCGCGCATGGAAGATCAGCTCCGGGGATTCAGGGACCGTGTCGATGAGCTCGAGGAACAGCTTCGGGGCGGTGAAGAACCGTTTGTAGAAAGCCGTCAGCGACTCACCGAGTTTTTGGAAAATCGCATAACAGTAGAGCAAAAGCTGGCGGATGCGAGAAAGCGGCTCGAGGAGATAGAACAAGCGCTTCGCGAACATGAACACGAACGGACCGAGGCTCAGTCAACCGTCGAAGAGATTCGCCAATCGTCGGATCGGGTGAGGATGACGGTTCGGGAAATCAGTGTGCGACAGGAAGGTGTCAGCGAACAATTTGACGAAACCGGTTTTTCGATCGACGAAATTACCAGCGAAATACCGGATGACGCCAGTGTAGAACAGTGGGATGAGCAGTTGGAACGCCTGGCGAGTCGGATAAACCGTCTTGGACCGATCAACCTGGCCGCCATTGGGGAATACCAGGAGCAGCTCGAACGGAAAGAGTACCTGGATAAGCAAAATACCGACTTGAGCGATGCGTTGGAGACGCTGGAAAACGCGATTCGAAAAATCGATCGCGAGACGCGTACGCGATTCAAGGAGACCTTCGATAACATAAACGACGGCCTCAAGGCGAAATTCCCGAGGCTTTTTGGCGGTGGTCATGCCTATTTGGAACTGGTCGGCGACGATTTGCTGAATTCCGGCGTCACGATCATGGCGCGGCCGCCGGGCAAGCGCAACAGCACGATTCATCTGCTTTCAGGCGGCGAAAAGGCGCTGACGGCGGTGGCGCTGATATTCAGTATCTTCGAATTGAATCCGGCGCCATTCTGCCTGCTGGACGAGGTTGATGCGCCACTGGATGATGCCAATGTCGCCCGTTTCTGCGAGCTCGTGCGTGAGATGTCGGAGCAGGTGCAGTTCGTCATCATTACGCACAACAAAACGACAATGGAAATGACGGCCCAGCTTACCGGCGTCACTATGCACGAAGCCGGCGTTTCCAGGCTCGTGTCGGTCGATGTTGACGAAGCGGTGCAAATGGCGGCCAGTTAGAGCCTGGAATGACAGAGCTGCGCTGGATATTGCTGATCGTTGGTGTGGTAGTCGTAGGCGGCGTGTATTTGTGGAGCAAGCGCCAATTAGACGATGACCGGCCAGTCAACGATTCTTTCCATAAACGCACTGAGCCATCGCTGGATTCCAGCGCAAATTCCGAGATAGAGCCGGAGGGGCCGGTTGCGGATGCGGGCCACGGCAGCGACCAGGATTCACCGCCGGCAGGCAAAGGACGGCGTTCCAAAAAACCTGCTTCCAAAGGGCGTATTTACCAGGACCTTAGCGGGGACGAAAAGATCATTTCATTGAGAGTCGCCACGAAAGGCGGGCTGCTTCTCAACGGCATGGACATCGTAAAAGCGCTGATGGACGCCGGGTTAATGCATGGCAGTTTCCAGATATTTCATCGGATGGCGGAAAACACGGAGGTCCCCGTATTCAGCGTGGCGAGCCTGCTCGAACCGGGGACCTTTGATTTGTCCAAGCTGGAAAGCATGAATACGCCCGGGCTGACTTTTTTCATGGTTTTGCCTGGCGCATTGGATGGCATTGAAGTTTTCAACGACATGCTGGCAACAGCCCGCGGGATCGCCGAGAGAACGAACTGCGAACTGCTGGACGAAAAGGGCGGGGCACTGACTGCGCAGGGAGCGGGGTACATCCGCGACGAAATCGTTCGGTATCAGCACCAGACTGGCTGAGCCGCGTACCCGGGCATCACGACGCAGCGATATGAGCGCACCCAAAGAAACAGCAGTGCATGCGAAAGAGCTGCGACTACAGATTCGACGCCACAATCACCTGTATTACGTATTGGACGATCCGGAACTATCCGACGCGCGTTATGACGGCCTGTTGCGGGAACTCCGGAAACTCGAAGCTGAATATCCCGATTTGATTACCGAGGATTCGCCGACGCAAAGAGTGGGTGCAAAGCCGGTCAAAGCATTTGATCAAGTACACCATCAGTTGCCAATGTTGTCTTTGGAAAATGCGTTCGATGAAGACGAGTTGCGCAATTTCGACCGTCGTCTGAGAAATCGGCTCAAGCTCGAGGATTCCGAAGAAGTTGAATATGCAGCAGAACCAAAACTCGATGGATTGGCGGTCAGTATTCTTTATGAAGGAGGAAAGCTGGTTCGAGGCGCCACCCGGGGCGATGGCAGCACGGGCGAGGATGTAACGCATAACATCAAGACCATAAACGCGATCCCCTTGCGGCTGTCAGGTTCGGAATATCCACCGCTGCTGGAGGTTCGTGGCGAAGTCATTATGCCGCGGGCCGGATTCGATGAACTTAATGCCAGGGCCCGGCGAAAAGGCGACAAGGAATTTGTCAATCCACGCAACGCGGCCGCCGGCAGCCTGCGTCAGCTGGATCCAAGAATAACGGCACAAAGGCCGCTGGATATCTATTTTTATGGTATCGGTCAAATATCGGCAGGACACTCGGTGGCAACCCACGACATGGGAATGCAGTTACTCAGGCAATGGGGCCTGAAGGTTTCTCCTGAATCAGCGGTGTTGTCCGGGGTGGATAAATGCCTGGCCTACTATGCTGCCATTTTCAGGAAAAGAGTCTCGCTTCCTTACGACATCGATGGTGTTGTTTTCAAAGTCAACCGGCTCGATTACCAGGAGGCGCTCGGTTTTGTGGCTCGTGCCCCGCGCTGGGCGATTGCGCAAAAGTTTCCAGCCGAGGAAGAAACCACCATCGTCAAGGATGTCGAGTTCCAGGTAGGCCGGACCGGTGCGCTAACACCGGTGGCGAGACTGGACCCCGTTTTTGTCGGCGGTGTAACCGTTAGCAACGCAACACTGCACAATATGGATGAGCTGCAACGCAAGGATGTCAGGATCGGTGACACCGTGGTGGTTCGACGAGCGGGAGACGTCATTCCCGAAATAGTCAGTGTGATAAAAAAGAAAAGGCCAGCTAAGGCCAGAAAAGTCAGACTGCCGGCTAAATGCCCTGTGTGTGGTTCGGACGTTGAGCGGCCAGAAGATGAAGCGGTTGCCCGGTGCAGTGGCGGATTGTTTTGTCCGGCGCAGCGCAAAGAAGCAATAAAACATTTTGCATCGCGCCGTGCCATGGATGTTGATGGCATGGGCGACAAAATTATCGACCAGTTGATCGAGACAGGAATTGTCAAAACAGCAGCCGACCTCTACAGGCTTACGTTGGAAAATCTGTCCGGACTGGACCGCATGGCGGAGAAATCCGCGGGGAATATTATTAATGCGCTGGAAAAAAGCAAGCAAACAACCCTTGCGCGTTTTTTGTTCGCGCTCGGAATTCGGGAAGTCGGTGAAGCGACGGCCCTGTCATTGTCGGCATATTTCGCAGATCTTGACGAGTTGATGGCGGCCGATGAAGAAGCCTTGATGGCGGTGCAGGATGTCGGTACGGTCGTGGCCTCCCATGTGCGCACTTTCTTCCAGCAAGCGCACAACAAAGAGATTATCGATGCATTGTTGGCGCAGGGCATCCGTTGGCCGGTAGAACGAAAAGCTGCTGCAGATAGTCGATTGCCGCTGGCCGGGAAGATATTCGTATTGACCGGGACACTCGATAAATTGACCAGGGATCAAGCAAAATCAAGGCTGCGGGAGCTTGGGGCAAAGGTTGCAGGATCTGTCTCCAGGAAGACTGATTTTGTGGTGGCGGGCGAGAAACCCGGGTCAAAATATGAGAAAGCACTAAATATGGGAATTTCGGTAATTGATGAAGAGGCGCTTTTGCAGCTAATTAGCAAATAATGCCTTGCTGCGGTATATATATGGGCTAATTATTAAACCTGACCTCCCGAGTTAGTCACCATGTCCGAACTCCCAAGACATATTCAGCTCCTTGATGCCAGCAGAAATGCGCTCAAACCCTTGTTCAGAATTTTTCTGCGCTCGGGCATTTCCTACAAAGATTTTACCGAAGTGGCCAAATCGTTGTTTGTCGAAATCTCGACCGACGAATACGGCCTGAGGGGCAGGAAGACGAATATATCGCGGGTTGCGATCATGACGGGCCTGACGAGGAAGGAAGTCAAGAAGATTCGCGATGACGGTTGGGAAAAAATGCGGGAAGACAAGATAAGCAACAAACTGAGCCCCGCATCGGCTGTCTTGCATTTCTGGCATACGGATTCAGATTACCTGGATGACAAAGGGTCGCCCATTCCGCTGGCCTATGACAACGGTAATCCGTCCTTCCTAACGCTGGCCAAAAAATATGGGGGTGACGTACCATCAGGCGCGCTTTTCAAGGAACTGATACGAGCCGATGCTATCGAGTCGGATGGCGATAGTTTTTATCCGATAAAGCGGCATTTCATCGCAGTTGAGGTAGATGACATACTAATTTGGGCGCTGAGAAATTCTGTCAGGCACAAACTAGGTACGCTAGAATATAATACTAGACCTGGCCGACTTCCTGAGGCGAGAAGATTTGATCGGCGTGTTTTTTTAACTGTTCCGAAGAGTAAACTAAAGAAAGTAAGTGAAATAGCAAGAGAGAAACTTCGGAAGTATACCGAAGACTTAGATGATGAATTGTCTCGTTATGAAACTGGGGATAGCCTGAATCCTGACAAGAACTCAAAAATAGTGGGTGCTGGGTTTTATTATTTTGAGGACGAGGACTAACGAATATGGATTTGAAACAGCAGTACGCTTCTATTGACCCTTAACAGTTTGGCGATTAGAAGGTAAAAGACTAAAACAGCACTTCAAAGAAAATCACGATCACTGATGTAGTTAGGATAATCGCCGCCACCAATGCTCAGGGGCGAATCGCCGCCACCGATGCTCAAGGGCGAATCACCGCCACCAATGCTCAAGGGCGAATCACCGCCACCGATGCTCAAGGGCGAATCGCCGCCACCAATGCTCAAGGGCGAATCGCCGCCACCGATGCTCAAGGGCGAATCGCCGCCACCGATGCTCAAGGGCGAATCACCGCCACCGATGCTCAAGGGCGAATCGCCGCCACCAATGCTCCAGGGCGAATCACCGCCACCGATGCTCCAGGGCGAATCGCCGCCACCGATGCTCAAGGGCGAATCGCCGCCTCCGATGCTGGCCAAGAACATGCCTGCCTTAAGATTTTGGTACTCGGAGAAGTTCGCGTATGACTCAAACCCTCGTGTGCTATTCGCCAACATTATTCCATCCTGGTTCGGTTGCACACCGGTGAATACGGCAATTTGGTTGGAATCGATTTGGGTTGGCGCAGAAAGAGACGGTGTGACGTCTATAGTCAAATCACTGAGGGATACATGACCATTTTCGTCCAATGATTCAAAGAGCATCCCGGATACCATAACTGGCGATGACCCTGGTACATATTGAGATTCCAGTACTTCGATATGTGTAGACGATATTTGGCCAGTTGCCGAAATATACCCAAATACAGCGGTATACGAACCAGATTCCATATGCTCGACAAAACTCTTCGCATCGGAAAATTCGACGGTCACGAGCTGACCCATTATTTCGAGGGTTCGACCTTTTGCTCTCGATACCGGGCCAACTAACAACAATGCCTCGGGTTGCGAGCCTTCGAGCCTCTTTTCGTTTTTTGGCATTCCAACTGTCGCACCAGAAAGAAATAAGGCCATTGCGGTAAATACCGATACTGCAATTGCTTTAGTCATCTTCCTGCTCATCATAATAACCCCCGAAAATTTCAGTTAATTCTTGAAAACGGCTTTTGCTTCTTACAAAGTGATATACGCCCGCACCTGCAATTTTTGCATTCGAAGGAACGAAATCACTGGTTCGGCGTGCTATCTTTTTTCCTAACCAATCATCCATTTCTTCAAGGTATTTTTGCCCGGACACCCGGACAAAGTTCTCAAAATCTACGAGTTCGCCCTCTGTAAGTTTTTCATCAGACCAAACGGTTCGTTGAAATCGCCCAACACCACCAGCTACTTTTTTCTCCAAATTAATAATTACGGTCTGATGGAAGTCGGCTAAAGCTTTCTGCATCATTTCCAGACCGCCGGGCGCCAGGCTTGGTGGGATGTATGTCCGCATCAAAACCCGGTACAAACTGTCTTTTGTTTCTTCTACCGCTCCAATTCTCAGTAACTCATCGAGCATCGCTCTCGGTGGCATGTCGCCGCTGTGGCGCTTTACCAGGTCCGAAAAAGTCAGCCCTTCTTCCGCGTCGAAGGGCAGATCATTCGGCGTGCCATACGGTCCAATAAAGTCGTCGTCCATGTGCCAGCCAAGTAACACCCTGGCGGCTCGACCCTGCGGTGATCCCTCGTATCCGTACAGGCGGCGATGCTCCTCCTTAATAACTCTGGCCACTTCCTTGCGGGTCAGGCCGGTAACGATGGCCACCCGCGATTGGGACATTTTTTTCCCGGGCACCTCGAATTCGTTTGCCGCGACCTCCACAAAAGCGGTCTTGATCAGTTCTATAAACTCTGCGATCGACACGCCGTTTCTGAGCAGCACGCCGATAAACGGGCGAAAAATCTTTTTAAACGCATCCAGCAGGCTATTTTTGGGCGTCTGATTCATGCCTGTTGTAGGAAACATCGAGCGGAACCCTCTGAATCCGCAGCATATTACATAACCCAACCTTTGGGGGACTTTAATCCCAAACTTTTTAGACAGTCAAGCGAAAAACGTCATAACTGGTTAGTTTGCAAGGGAATCTTGCTTGACAGTCTCGAGTGAGACTGGTTAAACATAAGGCATGATTGAATGTATTATGTTAATAAAAGGCGGTAAGTCTTTGAAGAAAAAGATAAAAAAGAGTGTTAAAGCGATTCAACACCGTACTTTGCCCCAAAAATATTTGATCGACTTAGAGATTTTGCCGATTTGACCTGACGACGGACAAAACCGGGAACAAAACGATGGATTTGCGCGACCGATATGCCGCGGGAAGGCACTGTCTTGCGGAGAACGAGCGTTTCGCAGGGCCAGACATAAAAAAAGGCCGGCATCCTTGCCGGCCTGGGTCTCACCTTAGCAGGGGAGATCTGAGGGTTGGAGCGGCTTGCCCTGAGCGATAGAGAAAGCCAGGTTCATTTATAGAAAAATTGCGGGCGCAAAGGTGTGAACCACGTCACACTTTGGCAAAGGCAAGGGCATCGTCCGGAAATCTGGCCTGATGAGCCACCTGAGCCCTCGACCAGAATCTGCAATCCTTGCTGATACAGCCTGCTAGTATCGCGCGTCGATCTGCAAAGCGTGAATATCAGAGTTCATCAGATCGCCCACGGCATCATAGACAAGCTGGTGTCTTTCGAGGGCGGAGCGTTCTTTGAATTTCGGCGATTCGATCAACACGAAAAAATGCGAGCGGCCGTCGCGTGCGCCCGTATGGCCAATATGCTTTTCACTGTCATCCCTGATTTCCAGTCTGGTTGGCTCAAGCGTTTCCAGTCTTTCCCTCAACAACCGGATGCGTTCTTTATTCATGGCAAAACCTTGTTTTTGAACGGAGTGACTTCAGTTGGCTTTTAGACGCCAGCTTCAAGTCAGGGATCTTTTGTTGGTCCAGTCCGAAGCTGTCTCCAAGAATACTTTATACCGCGCAGATTGCTCGGTGGGCAAATTCCGCCACAATCAATAAGCCGGACGCGCCGGATTCCGCGCTTTCTGGCACACATCCTTGCCAATAATGGCGTACAGCGTGATTAATCCTCGTTTGTTGGTGACGCCGCAGACCCCTTGTCTTCCGTGGCGTCCGGAATATGCCTGATTTTTGAGTGTATCCAAAAACCCTGCGCAAGAGCGAACAAAAAGGTCATGCCAAGAAATCCGAATAACTTGAAGTTGACCCAGGTGTTTTCATCGTAATTGTAAACCACGTAGAGGTTCACAAAACCCATTACCAGGAAAAAGCCAACCCACATCCGGTTCAAAAAGCGCCACGACCCGGCATCCATGTCAACCGCGTGGTTCATCATCCGCTGGATTATTGTTTTGTCGCTAAAAAATTCGCTGCCAAGTGCTACCGCGGCAAAAAGCCAATACAAAACGGTGGGTTTCCACTGGATATACAGGCTATTCTGCAAATAGAGCGTGATACCGCCAAAAACAATAATCAGGGCTGCGGAAATGACGTGCGTCTTGTTGACGCTGCGGGTGCGTAACCAATGCACACTAACCTGCAACACCGATGCCACGATGATGACGCCGGTTGCGACATACATGCCGTAAAACTTGTATGCGGCGAAGAAAGCCACGATGGGAAAGAAATCGAACAGGAGTTGCATATCGTTTCCGAAGATTGAGTAACGGGAGACTACCAAGGCCGAGCATCATAGCCGACCCAAGGCCCTGGCCCAACCCGGCAGGCGTGGCGAGACGGCAAAAAGCTCGAATTCATGGTCGACATCGTTACAATTCACCAATGGCAGAGTTTCTTGTGATTCACCCGGACAATCCCCAGCCCAGGCTCATCAGGCACGCGGCCAGCGTGCTGCGCGCTGACGGCCTGGTCGTGTATCCCACCGATTCGTCCTACGCGCTTGGCTGCGCGTTAACCAACAAGTCAGGCGCCGAGCGCATCAAGAAAATTCGTGAGGCCGACCGCCATCACCAACTGACGCTGGTTTGCCCTGATCTGAGTACGATCGGCGTGTACACCAGGCCGGATAACTGGGCGTACCGGCTGCTTCGGTCATTAACGCCGGGACCGTATACATTGATTCTGAAAGCGACCCGGGAGGTTCCTGCTCGCCTGCGGCACAAGCGGCGCAAGGCAGTCGGGATCAGGGTTCCCGATAACCCGATTTGCCAGGCGTTGCTGACCGAACTCGGTGCGCCGGTGCTAAGCTCGACGTTGTTGATGCCAGGCGACGATATGCCATTAAACAGGCCGGCCGAAATTCTCGACCGGCTGGGCGACAAAGTGGATCTGATTATCGATGGCGGGCTCTGCCCGGCAGAACCGACCACGGTTCTCGACCTGACCGGGGCCACTCCGACCTTATTGCGCGCAGGCAGGGGGCCAGTGGAATCCTTGCTTTTATAACGGGCCTTGTCGCCGCCGGATGCGTATAATGAGTCGATGGAAAGTTTGAATCTAATCCAGAAAATCGCCGTTTACGCAATTCCGACGATTCTGGCTATTACCATCCACGAAGCCGCGCACGGATATACCGCCCGGTATTTTGGTGACCGAACCGCCGAAATGCTCGGTCGCCTGACCCTGAATCCGCTAAAACATATAGATCCGGTCGGTACGATACTGGTGCCGGTGAGCTTGTTGCTGCTTGGCTTTCCCTTTCTATTCGGCTGGGCAAAACCGGTACCGGTAGCGGCCCGAAATTTGAGGAAGCCACATCGGGACATGGCGATAGTCGCAGCAGCCGGACCGGGATCAAACCTGGCGATGGCGGCAGGCTGGACAATGATTCTAGCGTTTGTAGTAGCTTTCGCGGGGGGGTCTTCACTATTTCATCCATTGAGGCTGATGGCCGAATGGGGTGTTTTTTTCAATGTCCTACTGGCAATTTTTAATTTATTTCCGTTGCCTCCACTGGACGGCGGACGGGTGTTGAGCGGATTGTTGACACCCAGGGCCTCAGCCAGCTTCGACCGAATCGAACCCTATGGCTTGTTTATCATTGTTGGATTACTAGCGACCGGTATTCTCTGGAAAATAGTCGGTCCGGCTATCTATCTAGTCACCGGGTTCTTTTTCGGTTTGATTGGCGGATAAAAATCAGCAGGAGATTTTCTTGGCGAATTCCGGACAAAATAATCGCGTCGTTTCGGGTATCAGACCGACGGGCGGGACCCACTTGGGCAATTACCATGGCGCGTTGAAAAACTGGGTCGCCCTGCAGCACGAATACGAATGTTATTTTTTTATCGCTGACTGGCACGCGCTGACCACCCATTATGACGATTCGGCCGATCTGGATAATAATGTCCGGGAGATCATCATCGACTGGCTGGCGGCCGGCCTGAACCCGAGCATGTGCACGATGTTTATTCAGTCACGGGTTGTCGAACACGCCGAATTACACCTGCTTTTGTCGATGTTGACGCCGTTGAGCTGGCTGGAACGTGTGCCGACCTACAAAGACCAGCAGGAAAGACTCAAGAAAAAGGACCTGTCCACCTACGGGTTCCTGGGTTATCCGCTGCTGCAAAGCGCGGATATCCTGTTGTACCGGCCCGCCTTTGTCCCGGTCGGCGCCGACCAGGTCGCTCACGTGGAAATTACCCGGGAAATTGCCCGACGCTTTAACCACCTGTACGGTCGCGAGCCGGGGTTTGAAGACAAGGCCAATGATGCGGTCCGGAAACTGGGCGGCAAGAACGCGAAACTGTACCGGCAGATGCGCAGGAACTACCAGGAAAAGGGCGAGCTGGAGGCGCTGGAAAAGGGCAAGGCGATGGTCATGGATCATGCCAACCTGACCCTGGCGGATCGCGAACGGTTACTGGGTTACCTGGAAGGCGGCGGGCGCAACATCCTCGTGGAGCCGGAGGTCTTGCTGACCCCGACGCCGAAAGTTCCCGGGCTGGATGGGCAGAAAATGTCGAAGTCGTACAACAACACGATTGGTTTGCGGGAAGACCCGGATTCGGTCAACAAGAAACTGCTTACTATGCAGACTGATCCGGCAAGAGTACGGCGAACCGATCCGGGAACGCCGGAGAAATGCCCGGTCTGGGAGTTGCATAAAATATACTCGGACGAGCAGACCCTGGAATGGGTGCAAGAGGGTTGTACGACCGCTGGAATCGGTTGTATCGATTGCAAGAAGAAACTGATTGACCGGGTGGTGACGGAGATCGAGGAAATGAGGGCGCGCGCCAGTGAATTCGAGGAAAATCCGGAATTCGTTCGCAGTATCATTGCCGAAGGATGCGAGGACGCAAGAGATGCGGCGCGCGATACCATGGATGAAGTTCGCCACGCCATGGGCCTGCACTACAGGTAGGCCGGGACTCCGATGGAAGAGAAAAAACCTGATCTGAAACTGGTTCACAGCGGGCCGCCCCCGTTGCATGAGGGTGATGACGGCGGTATTCCGCAGCAAGGCGAAATGCCGTTCGCGGTAGTCCAGGGCGAAGCAGTTACCGAGTTGCCCAGGGATTTGTATATACCGCCCTACGCACTCGAAGTATTCCTGGAAGCGTTTGAAGGTCCGCTTGATCTGCTGCTCTACCTGATCAAACGCCAGAACCTGGATATCCTGGATATTCCGATCGCCGAGATTACCCGCCAGTATGTGGAGTACATCGAGCTGATGAAAGAGATTCAGCTCGAGCTGGCCGGCGAGTATCTCCTGATGGCGGCGATGCTGGCCGAAATCAAATCACGCATGCTGTTGCCACGGCCCGTTGAAAGCGGCGACGAAGAGGATGATCCGCGAGCCGAGCTGGTCAGGAGACTACAAGAGTACGAAAGGTACAAGAAAGGTGCGGAAGAAATCAGCCGGATGCCGCGCATGGAGAGGGATATTTTCCCGGTTGAAGCGGAACTGGTCGACAAGAAAATCGTTCATGTGCTGCCGGACCTGGACCTGAAAGAACTGTTGGTCAGTCTGAAAGAGGTGCTGGCAAGGGCCGAGCATTTCGAACATCACCTTATCCATCGAGAGGCATTGTCGGTTCGGCAGCGAATGGGTGAGTTGCTGCTCACCATAAAAGGCGACGAATTCGTCGAGTTTAGCCGCTTGTTCGATCCACGCGAGGGGCGCATGGGTGTCGTCGTGACTTTTCTGGCCCTGCTTGAGTTGTTAAAGGAGCGTCTGGTGGAGTTGGTGCAGGCGGAAAGCTTCGGGCAGATCCATGTCAAGTCGGCAGCAGCGGAAACCGGCGCAAAGATCGACCCGGATGACCAGGATGCCGACGAGACTAGGGGGTAGGGCTGAAAAAATGGATGAAACGCAAATAAAAAACATTATCGAGGCAGCATTGATGGCATCGGGCCAGCCGCTGAGCATTGACCGGATGCTGGCGCTGTTTGAAGATGCCGACCGTCCGGAGCGAAAGACCATACGCGAAGTTATAGTAAAGATTCAGGCGGACTATGCGGACCGTGGGATCAAGCTGAATGAAGTTGCCAGTGGTTATCGAATTCAAGTCAGGACTGCGTATAGCGAATGGGTGTCCCGCTTGTGGCAGGAGAGGCCGCCTCGCTATTCACGCGCGTTAATGGAAACCATGGCGTTGATTGCCTACCGGCAACCGATTACCCGCGGCGAAATCGAGGAAATCCGCGGGGTCAGCGTCAGTACAAACATTATCAGGACGCTTCTGGAAAGGAGCTGGGCGCGAGTGGTGGGTCATCGGGATGTGCCGGGAAAACCGGAGATGTTCGGGACGACGCGTGAATTTCTGGACTATTTTGACCTCAAGAGTCTTGATGAACTGCCGACGCTCGGTGAGATCCAGGATTTTGACAGCCTGAATGTCGAACTGGATCTGCAGGCGCTGGTTGATCCTGCCATTGCCGGGTCAACGCCGATGGCGGTCAGTGAGGACATGCCATCCGCAGAAACGGGTGAGGAGAGCGCGGCTATTCAGGAAACGGACGAGCAGCCTCAACCATTGACGGTCGTCAGCACGGAATCTGCTGCCACCGGGCAGCAGGCAGAAGACCCGGCCGATGTTATCGCATCGGATCCGAATGCCATTGAGGAGTCCGGTGACAAGTCGATTGCCTGACAAGCAACGCATTCAGAAATTCCTTGCGGCTCGGGGCGTCGGTTCGCGACGGCAGGTGGAACGCTGGATTGCGGATGGCCGCATAAAAATTAACGGGCGTCTCGCGGTCGCTGGCGATCCGGTAAGTCCGGATGACAAAATCCAGATCGATGGCAAACCGGTAAGCTCCAAAACCCTGGCTGATCATCAGTACCTGATGTATCACAAGCCGGTTGGCGAGATTTGCACGAGAACCGATCCGGCAGGGCGGAAAACGGTTTTCGATCGATTGCCGCCGCTAAAAGGCGGCCGCTGGATCAGTGTCGGCCGCCTCGATATCAACACCGATGGCTTGCTTATTTTTACTACCGACGGTGAATTGGCCAATGCTTTGATGCACCCGTCTCGGGAAGTGGTCCGCGAATACGCGGTCCGGGTGCTCGGTGACCCGGGCGCTGAAAGCATCCAACGGCTGGTGGACGGCATGGAGCTCGATGACGGGCAAGCGAGGTTCAAGTCGGTGGTCGCCGGGGGCAGCGGCGAGGGTGCTAACCGTTGGTTCCATGTGACCCTGGCGGAAGGTCGAAACAGGGAAGTCAGGCGCTTGTGGGAGGCGGTTGGCGTGACTGTCAGCCGATTATCTCGTACTCGTTATGGCTCTTTACGCCTGCCGCGGAACCTGGCGCGGGGACGATACCGGGGTTTATCCGCCCATGAAGTGCGTGGGCTCTACCAGGCCGCTGGCCTGCAGCAAGAGCCCAAGAAACCACAACCGCGCAAAGCCTCGGCCAGGAGTCGGCGCAAGTAGACAGCCAAACTCATGGCTGAGAGTCCACACTCAAATTGCTGACGCCACGGCTGTCCGGCCCGAGAAAATAAAGAAACGGCGCCAGTACGTCATCGGGTTGCGCCGATTGAGCGGCGTCTTCGGCCGGAAAAGCAGCGCGTCTTAGTCTTGTGCGGGTCGCACCGGGGTTGACCGTATTGACCCGGATTGGAATATTCTCGGTTTCGTCGGCCAGAACCTGGGCCAGCCCTTCAATGGCAAATTTTGAAACCGAATAAGCGCCCCAGTGAGCCCGCCCCTTGCGCCCGACCGTACCGTACTGGAGACGAAAATCACCGACGGATCTGCCGATTTTCTCAATAACGTCATGCCGGCCCGAGTGAGCAGAAACGGCGCATTGAGATTGACCTGCAAGACCCGGTACCAAAGATAAGGATCATGGTGTTCGATCGGGCTCAGCTCCCCCAGTATCCCGCCGCAATGAACCAGGCCGTCAAGACGCCCATACTCGTCGCCCAGCACCTCGGTAATTTTCTCGTACTCCGCCCATTCGGTCGTTTCCAGGTTAAAGGGGAAAATGCCCGGGCGGGGTCCACCGGCTTCGGTAATTTCATCATGCAGGCTTTTCAGGCGGGATACGTTGCGGCCCAGCAACACGATCGTTGCTCCCAGTGCGGCGCATTTGGCGGCCAGCGCACGGCCTATCCCCTCGGTCACGCCGCTGATCAAAATGACGCGGTCAACCAGCAACTGGTCCGGCGCTGTGTATTTGTCTATACCTCGCATATCTCTGCCTGCTTAATCCTGCCTGGCAGCTCGTCTGGCTGCCCGCCATGAAACTCGCATCATCTCAAATGCAGACAAAGCCGTCCTGCCCTGAAAAACATCCTGGTAATCACTGTTGTGCATCTTGTCGAACATGCGCCGGTGCATAGCGAGGTTGGCCGCGGCGAACGGGTGTGTGCTCAGTTTGTTGGCAGCATCATTATCCGCGTGGTCCGCAATCTGCTCGCGAGTCAGTTTCCCCAGGAGTCTCATGACTTCAATGGCGGCTGGTTGCGGGTGATCGCTGTTCAGATCCACAACCGTCAGTCCGGACTCGTCGAGCCACTGCAAGGGCAGGTAAACCTGTCCAACCGCCAGGTTCACCCGCAGGTCGCGTAGCAATTCAATCAGCCTGATCCCCGAACCGATGGTCAGCAGCCGGTCTTTTTGATCCGCCGCAAACGCTTTGCCATGCAAGATTTCGGCTTGCAGGGAGAGCAGGCTGCCGCCGCCAAGGCGGCAATAATGCAAAAGATCGTCCGGTTTCGGATAGCGGGTCTTCACGAGGTCCATTTGCGCCGCATCGATAATGTTGGCCATCGTTGCCGAGTCGAGCAAGGGTTCGTCGTGCCCATCGAGCAAGGACTTGCAGACTGGGTGGACGGCGCTGCCCTTAGCGTAACGGCCGATCTCCTCGCGCCACCAGGCCAGTTTTATGCGCGCAATATCCGGCTCATGGACCCGGTGAACGGCCATCTCGCAAGCGTGGCGAAAAGAAAACAGCGCGTGCAGACGCGCGCGCAGCCCGGCCGATGCATAAAGGCAGGCGAACCAGTTCAGCGACCCAGGCCGGACGGCTTCCGACAGCAGTGACTGCATGGGGTCTTGCTCGCGAGCCGGGCCGGACATCGTTTTCAGGATCCGGCTGCGTCTTTTTCGTCCGGAGTGTCGTCGTCCTGAGGCGACTGGAGCTGACGCACTGTTTTGTCAACGGGATCGAGTTCGGGCATTTCCCTGGGCGCGCTAATGCCCATCTCGATAAATTTCCGCGCGCCGGGCAGGACCTGTCGCTCCAGCGATCCCACCGCGCTGTTATAAGCCTCGATACTATTGCCGAGCTGTCGGCCCAATTTTGACAAGTGGCCGGTAAAGGTCGTGAGCCGGCGATACAAGTCCTGGCCAAGATCTCTGATTTGCTCGGCGTTTTTGGCAAGCGTCATCTGGCGCCAGCCATAAGCGACCACTTTCAACAGCGCAACCAGGCTGTTGGGTGTAGTCAGCAGGACTTTCTGTTTGATCGCTTCTTCATTGAGGTTGGGTTCCATATCCAAAGCGGCTGACAGGAACTGCTCGCCGGGGACGAACAAGATGACGAATTCCGGGCTGCCATCGAATTGCGCCCAATAGTTTTTGCTCGACAACTCGCGTACCCGTTCGCGCACATGCCTCGCGTGACGTTTCAGGGCGACTTCGCGGCTCTTGGCGTCTTTGGCCGCGGTAGCATCGAGATAGGCATCGAGAGGCGTCTTGACATCGACCACTACGGTCCTGCCCTCCGGTAAATGAATGATCATGTCCGGGCGCATGGATCCCTCATCGCCGTCGGTCTGGGCCTGTTCCGAGAAATCGCAGTGATTGACCATGCCAGCCAGTTCCACCACGCGCCGCAGGGTGAGTTCTCCCCACTGGCCACGCACCTCGGGCCGGCGCAGGGCATTGACCAGGTTTTGCGTTTCTTCCTGCAGTGCCCGGTGACTTCTGCTGACCATTTCCAGTTCCTTGTAGATGCTGCCGTAAGCTTCTTTGCGCTCTTTCTCTATGCGCAGCAATTGCTCCTCGGTTTTCTTTAGCGCTTCGGCGACCGGTTTGATCAGGGCTGCAATCGCTTGCTCCTTGGCTTGCAGCTGACCGTGCGCTTTTTCCTGATGGCTGCCGAGATTTTCCTTGGCCAGTTTGAGGAAAGTTTCACTGTGATCGCGGAAGGATTTTCCCGTTTGCTCGATCATGCTGGCAGCCAGCCTTGTTTCCGCTTGTTTCAGGATTTCCTGCCTCTCTTCGTGCAGCTGGTCCTGCGATTTGAGTTGTGCTTTGAGGGCGCTGTTGCGGGCTCGCATGTGGCCGATTTTGTTCAGCAAGTACAAACTGGCGGCCATGGCGCCGACCATGAGGCCAGCGAGGCCCGCCGCAGCCAGGATCCAGAACAGGTTTTGTGTTGCAGCAGCAGTCATGGGTCTATTTTAAGCCAATCAGGCCGCTCAGTTCGCCGGGTTTTTTAATCGTGGCTGCGGCCGGCCATGCCGACGGGTCCGTCCCTGCCGGAATATACCCGTATGCAGCCACGATCCCGGCCATATTCGCACTTTCCGCGGCTTCCATATCACGGCTGGCGTCGCCGACATAAACGCACCCTTGCGGTTTTGCGTTCAGCAGACCGGCCGCATGGAGCAACGGCGCCGGATCGGGCTTGCGCTGCGCCAGCGTGTCGCCGCAGACCAGACAAGCGCTGCGCCGATCGATGCCGAGATGCCGCAGCAGCGGCTCGGTCAGCCAGGCGGGCTTGTTGGTCACGATTCCCCAGGCGATGCCGCTGGTATCCAGCCAGTCCAGAACCTCGGCGAAGCCATCGAACAATACCGATTGGTGCCCGTTCAAACCGGCATAAATCTCCAGGAACCTTTGTTTGAGCGCCGCAAATTTGTCTTTGTCCGGTTGGCGCGCCCAGGCAAGGCCAAGCAGCCCGGCAGCGCCTTGCGAGACATGCGGTCGGATTTCCCGATAGGCCATTGGCGCCTTGTTTTCCTCCGCCAGCAACTGGTTTAGCGCGGCGGCCATATCCGGAGCGGTATCGACCAGGGTCCCATCCAGATCGAGCAGCACGGCCGAAACCAGGATGATGGGCAGCGAGTTCAGGGTGCCTGCTCGCGACTGCAATGCATCAGGTAGTTGACATCGGTATCGCGCTTGAGCCGAAACCGATCGGTCAGCGGGTTATATGTCATGCCGGTAATGTCGTGGACTGCAAGCCCGGCATCCCGGCACCAGGCCGCCAATTCGGACGGCCGGATAAATTTGCGATAGTCGTGAGTTCCCTTTGGCAACATGCCGAGCACATATTCGGCGCCAATGACTGCCAGCGCATAGGCCTTCGGGTTGCGATTGATGGTAGAGAAAATCACCTGGCCGCCCGGTTTGACCAAGCCCGCGCATGCGCTGACCACCGCAGATGGGTCGGGCACGTGCTCGAGCATCTCCAGGCAGGTAACAACGTCAAACTTCTCCGCGTGCGTTTCCAGCAGCTTTTCTGCCGTGGCCAGCAGGTAATCGACCTGCAGACCGCTTTCCAGCAGGTGCAGCCTGGCCACCTGCAATGGCGCATCGGCCGCGTCCACTCCGGTTACCTCGGCGCCTGCTGCGGCCATCGCTTCGCTCAGCAAGCCTCCGCCACAGCCAATATCGGCGATAACGGCTCCGCGCAATTCACAGCGTTGCGCAATGTAATCCATCCTTAGCGGATTGAGCCGGTGCAGCGGCTTGAAATCTCCTTCCGGATCCCACCAGCGCGCCGCCATTGCCGCGAATTTTTTTACTTCGCCGGCATCGACATTGTCCAGGCGAGTTTCTGCAGGTTCATTCATGGTCCGTCACCGGTATCGAGATTACTCTCCAGCCTTGTATAGATGCACGTCTTGTTGCGGGTAGGGGAGGCTGCAACCACCCTCTTCCAGGCCCGTTTTGATGTTTTCCAGCAAGTCGCCGCGGGTGGCCGAGTAATCTTCCTTGCGCACCCACGGGCGCACCGCCAGGTCGACGCTGCTGGCGCCCAGTTCCAAAACGAGGATCACCGGCGCCGGTTCTTTCAGGATTCGCTCATCCGCGCTCAGTATGTCCTCGATGATCTGTTTGGCCGTGCCGATGTTGTCGTCGTAACCGATGCCGATGACCAGGTCGATCCGCCGCGTGGCCTTGGCCGAGAAATTGGTTATCGTTCCGCCGAAAATCTGCGCGTTGGGGACGATGATTTCCCGGTTGTCGCCGGTCTTCATGACCGTATTGAATACATTGATCTGTTCCACGGTGCCGGTGGTTCCGCCGGCTTCGACGAAGTCACCGACCTTGAACGGGCGAAACAGGATCAGCATGATGCCCGATGAAAAGTTCGCCAATGACGACTGCAAGGCCAGGCCGACAGCCAGGCCGGCAGCGCCGAGTATCGCCAGGAACGAAGTGGTTTTGATGCCGAGCTGATCGACTGCCGCGATGATCACCGCGATCAGCAAGGCGCTGTATACGACGTTGTGCAGGAAATGGGTCAACGTGGCATCGACGCCGGCTTTTTCCATCATCTTGTCGATGCCGTTGGCGGCCATTTTGGCGGCCCAGCGACCGACCAGGAAAATCAATGCCGCGAGACCGATCTTTATGGCCCATGGCATCAGTAGTACGGTTAACTGGCCGGAGGTGATTAATTCATTGAGCTGATCCATTTTTGCTCCAGTGTTTTCTTCGTTTTTTCAGCCGCCTGTATATCAGCAGGGATCGTCGACCGGCCGCCGGTTGTCTGCGCGGGTTTATCACGGGAGAACCAGCGGGTCCAGGGTATTATAATATGTGATCCAGATCGTCTGTTGAACGATTTGCGCCACCCATTTTATCCAGAGCCAAAGATATTCCGATATGCTGCCTAAAAGCCAGATTTGCCCGATTCGCTGGCAGGACAATGCATTGTTTCTGCTGGATCAACGGCGCCTGCCCGCGACGGAGACCTGGTTGCGTCTGGAAAGCGCGCCCGAGGTTGCCGAGGCGATTCGCGACATGGTCGTCCGCGGCGCGCCGGCGATCGGTTTTGCGGCGGCTTTCGGCGTCGTTCTATCGGTTCAGCAGCACGGCACGGCGGCAGGCTGGCGGAATCGGGTCGACTCTGACATCGAAACGCTGGTGGCCGCAAGGCCCACGGCGGTCAATCTCGCGTGGTCGCTCGGTCGCATGACGAAGCTGCTGGCAACGGAGTCCGACAACCTGGCGGCAAGTCTGCTCGATGAAGCGCAGGATCAACTGGCGACCGACCGTGAGCAAAATCTGCATCTGGGGCAATTAGGCGCCGCGCTGATCGAAAAAGGCAGCAAGGTCATGACCCATTGCAACGCCGGCGCCCTGGCCACGGCTGGTTACGGGACCGCCCTGGCGGTGATTCGCGTGGGCCACTGGCAGAAGAAAATCGAGCAGGTCTTTGTTGGCGAAACCCGGCCATGGTTCCAGGGTTCTCGCTTGACCGCATGGGAGCTGGCCAAAGACGGCATACCGGTAACTTTGCTGGCTGATTCCGCCGCCGCCCAGGCGATGCGCCAGGCCGGGATTAACTGGCTGATCGTCGGTGCCGACCGGATAGCGGCCAATGGCGATGTCGCAAACAAGATCGGCACCTATGGTCTCGCGGTTGCCGCACGCTACCACGGTGCGAAAGTGATGGTGGTGGCGCCCCACGCTACGGTGGATATGAGGGTCAGCGATGGTTCCGGAATCCCGCTCGAGCAGCGCCCGGCAAATGAAATTCTCGATGCAGCGGGCATCGAAAACTGTTTGCCGGATATCACCGTAGCCAATCCCGCTTTCGATATAACGCCGGCCGGGTTGGTCGATTTTATCGTGACCGAAAAAGGCGTTTTTCAGGCGCCTTTTACAGAGGCATTCAAGGCCTGAAAATAGGCAAAATGGCCTGATTTAGCTAGGGCGAAATTGCTCCCTGTGCTAAGATATAAACTTATTCAGATGGCCTGGGCGGAGTGGTTCTCCGACCAGGCCAAAATATTATTTGGAACCCCTTAAATTCCCTTATGGCCGAAATCGCAAGCGGAATAATTCACGTAAATCTCGAAGACGAAATGCGTCAGTCCTACCTGGACTACGCGATGAGCGTCATCGTTGGACGGGCCTTGCCCGATGTGCGCGACGGGCTGAAACCGGTGCATCGCCGGGTCCTTTTTGCGATGAAGGAACTGGGCAACGACTACAACAAATCCTATAAGAAATCGGCCCGCATCGTCGGCGATGTGGTCGGCAAATATCACCCTCATGGCGACTCCGCCGTTTACGACACACTGGTGCGGATGGCGCAACCGTTTTCGATGCGTTTTATGCTGGTCGACGGGCAGGGAAACTTTGGCTCGGTGGATGGTGATGCGCCGGCTGCGATGCGTTACACCGAGGTCAGAATGTCGCGCATCGCCCATGAATTGCTTGCCGATATCGACAAGGAAACCGTCGATTTCGTCGCCAACTACGATGAGTCGGAATTCGAACCATCGGTAATGCCGACCCGGGTTCCGAATCTCCTGGTCAATGGCTCGACCGGCATCGCCGTCGGCATGGCGACCAATATTCCACCCCACAACCTGGGGGAAGTCGTGGCGGCTTGTATGGCTTTGATCGATGATCCGGAAATCGAAATCCGCGATTTGATCAAGCACCTGCCTGGCCCGGATTTTCCGACCGCTGCGATGATCAATGGCTCGAGCGGGATCTACCAGGCCTATACCACAGGCAGGGGGCGCATACACCTGCGTTCGAGGACGCATATTGAAGATATCGGCAGCCACGACAAGCAGGCCATTATCGTCACCGAGCTGCCATACCAGGTCAACAAAGCGAGATTGCTGGAAAAGATTGCTGAACTGGTGCGCAATAAAAAGATTGAAGGCATTACAGAACTGCGCGACGAGTCCGACAAGGACGGCATGCGGGTCGTCATCGAGCTGCGCCGCGGCGAAATTTCCGATGTTGTTCTGAACAACCTGTACAAACACACGCAGCTACAGACCGTGTTTGGTATCAACATGGTCGCTTTGGTAGACGGCCGGCCAAAACTCCTCGGTCTCAAACCGATTCTGGAAGCATTTTTGCGACACCGTCGCGAGGTCGTAACCCGGCGCTCGATATTCGAGTCGAAAAAGGCGCGCAGCCGCGCACACATCCTGGAAGGGCAGGCGATCGCGTTGGCGAATATCGACGAGATTATTGCCCTGATCAAGGGATCGCCATCGCCCACCGAAGCCAAGGCCGGCCTGCTGGCCCGGTCGTGGCAAGCGGGTCCGGTAACCGCGATGCTCGCCCAGGCGGGTGGCATCGAGTCTCGTCCGGACGATCTTGAGGAAAAATATGGCCTGGACAACGATAAATACCAGTTGTCGCCGGCGCAGGCACAAGCCATCCTGGAATTGCGACTGCACCGGTTGACTGGTCTTGAGCAAGATAAAATACTTGGTGAATACAAAGGGTTACTAGAACTAATTAAAGGTCTTACTGAGATACTTTCCAATCCGGACCGGCTGTTGCAAGTCATCCGCGATGAGCTTCGGGTGATATCCGAGCTATATGCCGATGCCCGGCGAACGGAAATCCTCGAAGACCACAGTGACCTGACCATTGAGGACCTGATCCAGCAGGAAGACGTCGTCGTTACTCTTTCGCACGGTGGCTACGCAAAGGCACAGCCGTTGACGTCATACCAGGCGCAAAAACGCGGTGGGCGTGGGCGCACGGCGACCAAGGTCAAGGGGGAAGATTTCGTCGACCACCTTTTCGTCGCCAACACCCACGATACCTTGTTGTGCTTTTCCAGCCGGGGGAAACTTTACTGGCTCAAGGTTTACCGCTTGCCACAAGCCGGCAAGGGCGCGCGGGGCAAACCGATTGTCAACCTGCTGCCGCTGGCGCCGGATGAGCGCATCAATGCCGTTCTACCGATCAAGGAATTTACCGAGGACCGGTTTGTCTTCATGGCAACCAGTAACGGTACTGTAAAGAAAACGGCGCTGAGCGCGTTTTCGAGACCGCGTACCAACGGCATCATCGCCCTGGACTTGAGAGACAACAATCACCTGGTCGGCGTCGCGATTACCGATGGCAGCCAGGATATCCTGCTGTATTCGAGTTCGGGTAAAGCCATTCGCTTCAACGAGAAAGACGTCAGGCCAATGGGCCGGCTGGCGGCCGGTGTCAGGGGCATCAGGCTGGCGCCCGGGCACGAGTTGATCGCGCTGATCATCGCGGCGGACGGTGCAATCCTTACAGCGACCGAACGTGGCTTCGGTAAACGCACCAGGCTCAGCGAATTCCCCATCCGCGGCCGGGGTGGCCAGGGCGTGATCGGCATCCAAACATCCAGGCGCAACGGGCGTCTGGTGGGTGCGCTGCAGGTTGCCGACGATGATGAGATCATGCTGATCAGCGCCGGTGGAACCTTGGTGCGCACACCGGTTTCGGAAATTTCCCTGCTTGGCCGCAATACCCAGGGTGTCAGACTTATCCGCTTGTCTGCAGGACAGAAACTTGCCGGCATAGAACGAATCGCTGCGCTGGTCAATGATGAGGATGCTGGCGAAGAATGACGCGGACAGTTTCTCGGGTCTTTTTCAGGTTGGGAGCTTGTGACCATGAAGCGGGCATATAATTTCAGTCCGGGGCCGGCGATGTTGCCGGATCCGGTCATTGAACGCCTGCGGGAAGAGGCGGGCGACTGGCATGGCTCCGGCATGGCGGCGATGGAAATGGGCCATCGTAGCGCGGAGTTTACTTCGATAGCCGAAAAGGCCGAAGCCGATCTGCGGGACTTGCTGTCCATTCCCGATAGCTACAAAGTGTTGTTCATGCAAGGCGGAGCGACCGCACAGTTTGCGGCCGTGCCGATGAACCTGTGTACGCCGGACGATACAGCCGACTACCTGGTGACCGGTTACTGGTCGAGAATGGCAGTCAAGGAAGGCGCCCGTTTTTGTCAGGCAAATATCGTTCTGGATACGGCAGACAACGGCGACACGAGCATCCCGGAGGCAGACCAATGGCGCCTGTCTGACCAGGCCGCGTTTTTTCATTACGTCGACAATGAAACCATTGGCGGCGTCCGTTTGCCGATTGTGCCGGTGACCCAGGCGCCGCTGGTGGTGGATATGTCGTCGAGCATCCTGTCGGAACCGATTAATGTGCAAGACTACGGGGTCATCTACGCCGGGGCGCAAAAGAATATTGGCCCGGCGGGCCTGACGATTGTCATTGTCCGTGACGAGTTGATTATTGAAAAAAAGGGAAGCGCTCCAAAGGGCGCAATACCGGCCGTTTTGGATTACCGGAAAATGGCGGATGCCGGGTCCATGCTGAATACGCCCCCGACTTTTTCCTGGTACGCGGCAGGGTTGGTTTTCGAGTGGCTCAAGGTGCAAGGTGGGGTCGAGAAAATGGCTGCCCGTAACCGGGCCAAGGCGGATCGCCTTTACCGGGCGATAGACAACAGCGATTTTTACGCCAACCCGGTTGCAATCAAATACCGATCGGTGATGAATATTCCGTTCATGCTGGCTGACGAGACTCTCGATGCTTTGTTTCTCGAGCAAGCCGCGGAGCGTGGCCTCACTTCGCTAAAGGGGCATCGTTCGATCGGCGGTATGCGAGCCAGCATTTATAATTCGATGCCTGATGAGGGCGTCGATGCGCTGGTGGAATTCATGGGCGAGTTCGAGCGCACCAATGGTTAAGCCTTCGCCGGGTATCAGGCTACGGTCATGAACCACAAAACACGATTCAAGATTCTGACTTTGAATAATATAGCGCTGGCGGGGCTGAAACGGTTTCCGCGTGAGCGCTATGAAGTGGCGTCGGATATGTTGCACCCGGATGCAATCATGCTGCGCTCCCACAACATGCATGACATGGAAATTCCCGATACGCTGCTTGCGGTCGCAAGGGCGGGCGCCGGGGTCAACAATATTCCCGTCGAAAGGTGCAGCGCCGCCGGCGTACCGGTATTCAATGCCCCGGGCGCAAACGCCAATGCCGTCAAGGAACTGGTGTTGACCGCAATTTTTCTTGCCGCCAGGAACATCTGCCAGGCGGCGGATCACGTCAAGAACCTCCGGGTGGAAGGCGCGGAACTGGATGCGGCCGTTGAAGCGGGCAAGAAAAAATTTGTCGGCTTTGAGATACCGGGCAGGACTCTCGGTGTCGTGGGTCTGGGCGCCATCGGCGTCGAAGTGGCCAATGCGGCGCTGAATCTTGGCATGAAAGTTGTGGGTTTCGACCCGCAGATAACCGTCAGGCGTGCCTGGCAAATGTCATCCGGCGTGGAACAGGCGAGCAGTCTTGACGATCTCTTTTCGCGAGTCGACGTCTTGACCACGCATGTGCCGGTTACCGAGGAAACCCGGAACCTGGTCAACGGCGACCGGCTTCGACTGATGCGCGATGGCTCGGTCTTGTTGAATTTCGCCAGGGCGCCGATCGTGGACGAGGATGCGGTGGCAAAAGCGCTCGAGAGCGGTAAATTGCATGCTTTTGTCACCGATTTTCCCAGCGCCGCGCTGAAGAATCATCCGCGGGTGACGGCGCTTCCCCACCTCGGCGCATCGACCTATGAGGCCGAGGAGAACTGCGCCATCATGGTCGCCGACAATCTCCGGGATTTCCTGGAGAACGGCAATATTCGGCATTCCGTGAATTTCCCGGAGGCCGTCTTGTCCCGCAATGGCCGCCAAAGGCTGGTCGTTGCCAATGCCAATGTGCCCAATATGGTCGGTCAGATTTCCACGACTCTTGCCGAGGCGAGCCTGAATATCGCGGATCTTCTGAACAAATCCAAGGGTGGCCTGGCTTATACGCTGGTTGACATCGATGGCAAGGCGGATGCGGAGACAGTGGACAAGATTGGCGGTATCGACGGTGTTTTATCGGTGCGCGCCTTATAACGGGCTGAATGTTTAGCGAACGCCAGGCGACCGCGGTTGGTTCCTGCGTCATGACCCGCAGCGATGGTTTTTTGTTTGTTACCATGAAATTTTCCAAACACGAGTCGGGAGAAAAGCATGCCTCGATCACCGCTTGATCTTGCCGCCCCCGGTGTTCGGGAAATTGACCCGTACCAGCCCGGCAAGCCCATCGATGAACTCGAGCGCGAGTACGGGATCAGTAACAGCATCAAGCTGGCCTCAAACGAGAATCCGCTGGGACCGGGCGCAAAAGTCATGGCCGCGATCGCCAAGGCCGCGCCACAGGCAGCCTTGTACCCCGACGGCAACGGGTTTCATCTGAAGGAAGCGCTGGCGGCGCATCACCATGTCGGCATCGACAGGATCACGCTTGGTAATGGTTCGAATGATGTATTGGTGTTGCTTGCGGAAGCGTTCCTGACGCCGAGTCACGAGGCAATCTACTCCGAGTACGCGTTCGCGGTTTATCCACTGGCCGTGCAGGCGGTCGGTGCCACCGCGAAAGTCAGCGCCGCGCAGCCGGGAGATTCTTTTTCACCGTTGGGCCATGACCTCGGTGAAATGGAAACCTTGATCGGCGACCGGACCCGCCTGATTTTTATTGCCAATCCAAACAACCCCACCGGTACCTGGATAAAAAGCCGCGAACTTAGAGATTTTATCGGGCAGGTGCCTGATCACGCGCTGGTTGTCGTGGACGAAGCCTATTTCGATTACCTGGAAGAGCAGGACTATCCGGATACCAGCCAATGGCTGGACGATTTTCCGAACCTGGTCGTTACCCGAACCTTTTCCAAAGCCTACGGCCTGGCAGGCCTGCGCATCGGTTATTCGCTATCGCATCCGGATGTGGCCAATGTCCTGAACCGGATTCGCCAGCCGTTCAATGTCAATTCCCTGGCGCTGGAAGCCGCGTGCGCCGCGATCAACGATAAAATGCACCTGCAACGCTGTGTCTCCCTGAACAACGAGCAGCGCGACATTGTGGGGGCTGGATTGAAGAAACTGGGCTTGCGGTTTATCCCGTCGGTGGCCAATTTCATATTGGTCGATATGGGCCGGCCGGCCATGCCGGTTTACGAAGACTTGCTGCGCCAGGGCGTCATCGTACGGCCGGTTGGCAACTATGGCTTGCCCGAGCACCTGAGAATTTCGATCGGCACGGCAGAGCAAAACCAGCGCTTGTTGCAGGCACTGCGCCAGGTGTTTTGAGCCGGCTTATTCATGAATAATCCGGGTTAGGGGTCAGTTGAGCAGCGCGTCACATCGCCACACCGCCGATGCCGGTCGCCTGACCATCGCCGGCGGCCATGTCGGCGGCACCATTCGTGTTCCCGGCGACAAATCGATCAGTCACCGGGTTGCGATGTTCGCGGCCATGGCCAGCGGGACCAGCGTCATCAAAGGATTCTGTCACGGCGACGATTGCCTGGCGACGCTGTCTGCGTTGCATGGTCTGGGGGTCGAGCATGCGTGGGACGACCAGGTCTTGAGCATATATGGCAATGGACGTGACGGTCTGGGCGCGCCGGGGGCGGCGATAGACTGCGGTAATTCGGGAACCACGATGCGCCTGTTGTGCGGGTTGCTGGCGCCGCAAGACTTTGCCAGTACCTTGGTCGGCGATGATTCGCTGAGCCGGCGGCCGATGGAGCGTGTGGCGGAGCCGCTACGGCAGATGGGTGCGCGGATCGCCACGACCGACGGGTGTCCTCCGCTGCGGATAGATGGCAATCCACGGCTCAGGGCGGCCCGGATAGACGTCGAGGTTGCCAGCGCGCAGGTCAAGACCGCGCTAATGCTGGCCGCGCTTTATGCCGATGGCGAAAGCAGGATTTCCACCCCGGGCAGGGTCAGGGATCACAGTGAGCGGTTGTTGCCCTTGTTCGGCTGTCCGGTCCGCGTCGACGGGCAAGCCACGGTGGTGCCCGGGCGCGTAGGTTTGCGGGCGATCGAATTCAGCGTACCCGGGGATATTTCGGCCGCCGCATTTTTTATGGTTGCCGCCTGCCTGGCAGGTCATGGGCTTACCCGGATTGTCGATGTGGGTCTGAACCCCGGACGCAGCGCGCTGATCCGATTGTTGCAGGGCATGGGCGCGCGGATCGAAGTAACGGAGCGTCCCGCCGGCGCAGCGGAACCGATCGGCGAGATTCATGTCTGGCGTTCGAGTTTGACCGGGGTTGACGTGCCGCGGGAACTGGTGGCGCCTGCAATAGACGAGTTTCCGGCGCTTTGCGTAGCGGCGGCCTGCGCCAGTGGCGAAACGACGATTCGGGGCGCGGGTGAATTGCGTTTCAAGGAGAGCGATCGAATCGCAACCATGGCCGTTGCTTTGCGCACCCTGGGCGTTTTCGTAGAGACCAGCTCTGACGGGCTGCTCATCCGGGGCGGCGAAATCAGCGGGGGCACCGTCGATTGCGGCGGCGATCATCGCATCGCGATGGCATTGAGCGTTCTTGGCCTGGTATCCCGGGATCCGTTGACAGTGACCGGGACGGAATGCATCCAGACCTCGTTTCCCGGGTTTCAGGATTTGCTGGCAAAAGCGGGGGCGAACATCATCGCCAGTCCGGAAATTCGATTATCCGGTGAGGTTCAGTAATGGGGGACACTGTGGGCGACCAGGACATTGCTGTCGTCGCGATCGACGGGCCCAGCGGGTCGGGTAAGGGAACCATTGCGCAACGATTGGCGGGCTACCTGGGCTGGCATTTCCTGGACAGCGGCGCTTTGTACCGGCTGGTCGCGGTCGCCGCGAAAGAGTCCTCCGTCGACCTGGATGATGAAGCCGGGCTTGGTCGCCTGGCGGCTGGCCTGGACGTCAGATTCGACAGCACGGCGGACGGGACCGAGCAAATATTTTTGGGTCAGACTGATGTCGCCAGCGAAGTCAGAACCGAAGAAACCGGGAAAATTGCTTCGAAAATCGCTGCGATGCCGCAGGTGCGCGCGGCCTTAATGGAACTGCAAAAAAGATTCCGCCAGACACCGGGCCTGGTCGCCGATGGGCGCGATATGGGTAGCGTGGTTTTCCCGGATGCGACGGTAAAAATTTTTCTCACGGCCAGCCCCGAAGAAAGGGCCCGGAGACGACATAAGCAGTTGAAGGACAAGGGAATTGATGTTAGCCTTCCGGCCGTTTCCGCAGACATCGCGGAGCGTGATCGCAGGGATAGGGAACGTGCGGTTGCGCCGTTAAGGCCGGCTCCGGATGCGGTGATTCTGGATACCACCGGCCTCTCGATAAGCGAAGTGGTAGAACAGGCGAAGAAAATAGTCGCCACGACTTTGGCTGACCGGTGAACCGGTAGCGAAAGCCCGCGGGGGCAATGGAGCGCTTTCCAAGGATTGGGGAGCATTTTTTTTGACGACGTTGCAGCAAGGATGTGGGCAACGAATTAAATGGCGGGCGCAAGCCCTTGGTATTAACAAAATGACTGAAAGTTTCGCAGAATTATTTGAAGAAAGCCTGGCTACGCAACAAATGAAGCCTGGCACCATTCTCACCGGCAGTGTCGTATCGATCAGCCCGGAAGCCGTTATCGTACATGCGGGCCTCAAATCGGAAGCCGTGATACCGGCACACCAGTTTCGTAATGAAAAGGGTGAGATGGAGGTAGAGGTCGGCGACAAAGTCGAGGTGGCCCTGGACGCAGTTGAAGACGGATTTGGGGAAACCCGATTATCCCGTGAGAAAGCCAAACGCGCCCGTACCTGGTCGCGTCTTGAAGAGTCCTTCAATAACCAGGAGATCGTCACCGGCGTAATTACCGGTCGCGTGAAGGGCGGGTTTACCGTGGAAATCGAATTTGTGCGCGCCTTCCTTCCTGGCTCGCTGGTGGATATCCGGCCGGTGCGCGATCCCAGCTATCTGGAAGGCAAACCGCTGGAATTCAAAGTGATCAAACTGGATCAAAAACGTAACAATGTGGTGGTTTCCCGTCGTGCCGTGGTCGAGCAGGAATTCAGCGCCGAGCGCGAAGAAATGCTCAAAAACCTGCAAGACGGCAACGTCGTCAAAGGCGTCGTCAAGAACCTGACCGAGTACGGCGCGTTTGTCGATCTCGGCGGTATCGATGGTTTGCTTCACATTACCGACATGGCCTGGAAACGAGTCAAGAACCCATCCGAAGTGGTTGAGGTCGGCCAGGAAATAGACGTCAAAATTCTCAAGTTTGATCGTGAACGCATGCGGGTTTCGCTGGGCATGAAACAGCTCGGTGACGATCCGTGGCGCGATCTTGGGCGCCGTTATCCGCCGCAGACTCGCTTGTTCGGCAAGGTCACGAATGTTGCGGACTACGGTTGTTTTGTCGAGATCGAGGCTGGTGTCGAAGGCTTGGTGCACGTCTCGGAAATGGACTGGACCAACAAGAATGTCAGCCCGGCAAAGGTCGTGCACATCGGCCAGGAAGTCGAGGTCCTGGTACTGGAAATCGACGAAGAGCGACGCCGCATCTCACTGGGCATCAAGCAATGTCAGCCGAATCCGTGGACCGAGTTTTGCTCGAACCACAACAAGGGCGACCGCGTGCAGGGCCAGATCAAATCGATTACCGATTTTGGCATCTTTATCGGCCTGGACGGCGGCATCGATGGCCTGGTCCATTTGTCGGATATTTCCTGGGACATCCCGGGCGAAAAGGCCGTGCGCAATTACAAAAAGGGAGATGATCTCGAAGCTGTGATTTTGTCGATCGACCCGGAACGGGAGCGCATTTCTCTCGGTATCAAGCAGATGGACAAGGATCCGTTCTCGAGCTATCTGGCGGAAAATCCGAAAGGAACCATCGTTACCGGCACTGTTTCGGAAGTCGATGCGCGCGGTGCAGTGATCGCTTTGGCTGATGGCGTAGAAGGCTATCTGCGAGCGTCCGAACTGTCGCGCGACCGGGTCGAAGATGCGCGCACGGTGCTGAAACCAGGCCAGGAAATCGACGCGAGATTCACCGGTCTCGATCGCAAAACCCGACGGATTGCCTTGTCTGTCAAGGCCAAAGAAGTACACGAAGAAGCCGAAGCCGTACAGCAGTACCAAACGGAATCGAGTAGTGGCACGAGCCTCGGTGATTTGCTGAAAGCGCACATTTCAGGCAAGGACGACAAGTAGAAAACAGGCCGCCGTTGCAAATAATTGCACCGGCGGCCTTGTTTTTTTGGCGCAGATGTTAGATAAAGACATATAAATCAAAGGCATAAAAACCGGGATAAGAATGACAAAATCAGAACTTATAGAAGTCATCGCTCGTAAACAGAAACATTTACCGACCAAGGACGTCGAATTGGCAATCAAGCATTTGCTCGAAACCATGAGCGATGCGTTGGCCAACGGCAACCGGATAGAGATCCGCGGGTTCGGTAGTTTTTCTTTGCATTTTCGGCCGCCCAGAATCGGCCGCAATCCGAAGACTGGCGAATCGGTTGCCCTCGAAGGGAAGTATGTTCCGCATTTTAAGCCCGGCAAGGACCTGCGCGACCGGGTCAACCAGAGCCAGGATATTCCCATCCGGGGCTAGCCTGTGTTCCCAGCCCGACCGGGAATTCCGGATCCCTTTATGCGGCATGAAGGTTAGATTCGGGGCGAAGCGTTTTTTGTCTGAAACTGTCCCACTGAACTCTTTGCGGCCGCGGCTGCGGGTTCTTGGTTATTGTTGTTAAATAGTGCTCTGAAAACTGACAGGCACGGATCATGTTGCGCAGAATTATTATTATTTCCCTGGTCATGGCGGTTGCCGCTTTTGCGGCATTTTTCGCCAGCCTGAATCCTGCCGTTATTCCTCTCGACTTGGCTTTTGGCGAAATCGACGCGCCATTGACCCTGGTTCTCGTTGTCTGTCTGGCTCTTGGTTGGGTACTCGGGTTGGTCAGCGCTTCTTTCATGATTTTCCGCATGATGGCGCAACGCAGGACATTGCGTCGTTCATTGGTGCTGGCGGAAAAGGAAATAGACAATCTGCGGACCATGCCAGCACCGGGAGCCGATGGTGGGTCAGCGCACCCGCAGCGTGAAACTGATGCGGGTTTCCTGGCCAGAACCGGCAATGCTGACTGAATCCGCACTGCTACTCGCCAGCCTTTTTGTCATTGCCGCGGCTTGTGGCTGGGCATTTGCAACCTATTACCCGGGTCACAAAAAAGAGCCGGGCGAACAGAAACTCAGCGCGAAATATTCAAAAGGCCTCAATTTCCTGCTCAACCAGCAGCCTGACAAAGCGCTCGAAGTATTCTTGCGAATTGCGGAAATGGATACCGAAACCGTCGCGACCCATTTTGCGCTGGGTAATTTGTTCAGGCGCCGGGGCGAAGTCGATCGTGCCATCAGAATTCATGAGAACCTGTTGAAAAGAGAAGAGCTTTCTGTCGAACACCGGGCGCATGCGGTACTCGCTCTTGGTGATGATTTTATGCACGCAGGTCTGTTGGATCGTGCCGAGGAAAACTTTCTGGAATTGCGCCAGTTTGAGTTATTTCGAGAAACCGCATTGAAACGGCTGGTGTCAATCTATGAGCTGGAACAAGAATGGCGAAGAGCGATCGACACCAGGCGTGAGCTGGAGGCCGGGAAAGTCGCTGGCCAGGCGCCTGTTATCGCGCACTACTACTGCGAACTCGCGCAACTTTGTATCGACGAGGGCAAGACCGACAAGGCCAGACGACGGCTGCGCCGATCGAAACAGATACACAAGGACAATCCGCGCGCGATGCTGATGCGGGCCGAAATTGCGCGCGATGCGAAAGATTACCCGCTGGCGATCAAGCTTTATCGAAAGCTCCTTGACCGGGATCCCGAATTCGTTGCCGAAGTGTTGCCGTGGTTGCTGGCCTGTTACGAGGCGACGGGTGCGGCCGCCGACCTGGACAAGGCCCTCCAGGCGCTGGCCAGGAAAGGTCAGAAGAACAGGACGGCGATCGCCTATGCAGCAATCATGGATGACATACTCGATTACCCGGTAATCAAGGAATGCTTGCGTGAATACTTGGCAAAAAATGAGGCGTTTCGCGAGTGGTTCGCTGCGTTTCAGATGAGTTCGGATAAAATTGTTGCGAACCCCGACATGCTGAGGCGGGTTGCCGGAATTCTGCGAAAGACTTCTGCCGATGGCCGTATGTACCAGTGTAATCAATGCGGTTACATCGGCGTACACCTGTACTGGAAGTGTCCGAGCTGCAAAAAGTGGGACACCATGCGACCCAACACCAGTTTCAGTATCCAGACCTGAGCACGATGCTTGCGCGGCAGTCGCCCCGAGCTGTGGGTAAACCAGGCTTCCACAACGGTCGGCGTTGATGCTTCGATGGGCGGTGGTGGTATTGGGAGCGGAGTTCATTTGTAGATCGGGGGGTTGCGGGCCGCTGGTTTACCCACTGCTAGATGAACTTCGTTCCGAATCGAGCTGTGGGTAAACCAGCGTCCCACAACGGTCGGTATTGATGCTTCGACAGGAGATGGTGGTATTTGGATTGGGGTTCGTTTGTAGTTAGGGGACTTTCGATCGGGGTTTCCGCTTAGCCATTCGAGCGCTCGCCAAGGATCGGTATCCTGAGTATCCGGTCTTAATCGGCAGATTAACCAACTGCACTCTCAATGGCGGCGCGCTAGCTTGTTCTCGTCGAGTTGTTTCGGCGAAGGCGGGCGACAACTGCCCGGCATGGCATCCAGGTCATGCGCAAGATTCATCAGGAGGATCAAGCAATGAAAAAAGCACATCTGATTACCGCTTTGCTGGCCGCGATCTGCAGTTTTCCGTTACTGGCGGGACCGGTCGATATCAATACCGCCGATGCGGCGACGCTGGCCAGGGAACTCAATGGCGTGGGCATCAGCAAGGCTACGCTAATCGTGGAGTACCGGGACTCACACGGCGCGTTCAAAACGGTGGATGACCTGGCCAAGGTCAAGGGCATCGGCAAGGCGACCATCGAGAAAAATCGCGAGAATATTTTGCTTGGCAGCAAGAAAGAAGCAGTGAAAAAGAAATAACCGGGCTGGCTGGGCGGGGCCGGCCGGGCGGCCCCGCTCATTGCGGTTGGATTCCAGCCCGCCACCTGCTGGGTTATGATCGCGCTCGGGATGCAGAACGGGCGGTCGATGGTGAGCAAAACAGTGAGGACAGCAGTTTTCCCGGTAGCGGGCAGAGGAACCCGGTTTCTGCCGGTGACCAAGGCCAGTCCGAAGGAAATGTTGCCGGTGGTGGATAAACCGCTTATCCAGTATGCGGTCGAAGAGGCGCTCGCGGCCGGGGCCGAGCGGCTGATTTTTGTCACCGGGAGCGGCAAGCGGGCGATCGAGGATCATTTTGACCGCGACCATGAACTCGAAGCGGCCCTCAGGGCGCAGGACAAGCCTGAGCTGTTGCAGGCGATCAGGAATATCATTCCGGATTCCGCGACCTGCATTTATGTCCGGCAGAGCGCGCCGCTTGGCCTGGGGCACGCCGTATTGTGCGCTCGTGACTTGGTCGGCGACGAACCCTTCTACGTGCATCTGGCGGACGACCTGATAGACGCCGAAGTCCCTTGCCTGGCGCAAATGCAGGAAGCTTTTTCGAGCTGCGGGGGCAGCGTAATCGGTGTGCAACCGGTGCCCGCGGACCAGACCGATCAGTACGGCATCGTCGAGGTTGAGGATGCCAGCGAGAAAACAACGCGCATCAAGCGCATCGTGGAAAAGCCGGCGCCGGACAAAGCACCATCCAATCTCGGCGTGGTCGGGCGCTATCTGTTGACGCCGGCCATCTTCAGGCAACTGGCAACCACCGGCAGGGGAGCGGGCGGAGAAATTCAGCTAACCGACGGGATCGCCGGCCTGATGACCGAGGAACCGGTGTACGCCTATCGTTATGACGGCAAGCGTTACGACTGCGGCAACAAACTGGGTTACCTGCAAGCGACGGTGGAATATGCGCTCAAGCATGCAGAGGTGGGCCCGCGGTTCGAGAAATATTTGTCCGATCTGCTAAAAAGCAATTAACGCGGCTTGGGAGACCAGAAAAGTTGGCTCATCCAGTGCTCGGGTGATAGCACTGTTTTTTAATTGACTTTAATAAAGCCCCGTAACCTGCCTGAATATAAAACCAAAAGATGGAACAGTCCTGAATGGTATTTGTGACCAGGCATTCTCTTGTTCATATGGGCGCCCCCGCATCGTTGCTGGTTCACAATCTAAGAATTGTGTCGGATTTTCTTACATCCACCGATTCCATATTCATAATCAACATAGAAAAAATCATATAAAACAATAGCTTGGTAAAGCTGGCATGCTAATTGCTTTGTTCAAGCAGACGCGAGAATAAAGAACAAGACAGAGAAACGACGAATGAGGAAAATTGGATACTTACTCACGCTGGCCCTTTTTTGGGTCAGTGGCGCAACCGTTGCCGTACCACTGGATATCGATTTTGTTGCATGCACATTGGGTACCGGCACCAATGGGATAGCCGTTACCGATGTCACTGGAAATAATGGCGGTGCGACCCAGTGCTATGGCACGTTCGACGGCAACGATCCAGGGCCGTCTGCAGATGGTATAAAAACTGGTGGCATGATTTTTGACTTCATAACAAAAGTCGATGTCGCAGATAATGGTGATTTAACGATCGACCCTTCGGGTACGGGCATTGGTATTTCCCTCACATATGACTCGGGTGTGGCAGACGCGACGGGAACCTGGTCATACGATTCGAGCCTGTTTTCAGCGGAAGCCTTTATCATTGTTATTAAAGCAGCCAATGAACCTGGTTGGGCTGCCTGGTTATTTGAAGGTACACATGCGACGTCAACTTTTGGGGACTGGCTTATCGCATGAGGAAATGGTGCCGATTGTACGCCGGCGTTAGACCCAACGACGACAGATGACGATTGTAAAGACATTTCCCACTTCGGTATTTACGCAAAGAATGCAAGGGTTCCCGAACCTGCAACCGCCGCATTACTCGGCCTGGGTCTGATCGGATTTGGTCTGGCTCGACGCCGGAAAATCAAATAACAACAACAATCAGTCGCAATTCCATCCCTCTAAAGCCCTGTCTCCGGCAGGGTTTTTTTTGTGCAGGGTGTCTCCTCACATGGTCGGCAATATTGAAATAATGATCGGCCCAAGCCAGATGGTATTAGATGTTATCTATGTGCTAGGTTTGCGCATGTACGGGATAACGAAGTCACCGGCAGACGATGCTGGCGTTGTTATTTATCTGTGGACCGGTGGTTCAAGATCGATTCGACAGCGAACATAGACGACATAGACGAGGACATCGACATAGACGAGGACATCGACATAGACGAGGACATCCACGAGCCTTTCGGCGAGACTATGGGTGTCCTCCTGTCTCGACGGGCATAGTGTGAGGGAGTTCGCACTATAGTTCTGGAAACTGTGAGGTTTATTGGCCTTGTCATATGCAAAGGTTATATTATCCACTGACCCCTATTATGTAAGGAGCTTGTTGTGGCGGAACCAAAAGGACTCATGAAACCAGTGAAACTAAAGGCTGATATGGCTGAATTTTGTGGAGTCAGTGAACTAGCCCGCACTGAGATCACAAAAAAACTTTGGGACTATATCAAAGCCAATGGACTTCAAACGAAGTCTGCCAACGGCAAACCGGAAAACGCCGGAAAATTCATCGTCGCCGACGGGAAATTGCTCAAGGTGTTTAAAAACACGAATTCCACGAGCAAATCGGGCAACCTTACCGATCTGCGCAACATGAACGAAGGCGACACCATCGATATGATGCAAATGGCCGCTGTGGTCAGCGCAAACGTAGAATAGCCAACAGCGCCCACGGCGCTGTTTTTTCGTGCCGTTGGTGGGTGGGATCCTTAGCGGATGACCCCGGTTTTTCCGGGGTTTTCCGTATCTGGCGAATCAAGTATGCATCTGAACAAACAAAAAAGCCCTCAGGTAGAGGGCTCTTCAGAAATATGGCTCCCCGGCGCAATCCGCCTGCCATATCAAGAACCACTGTGCTGGTTAGTGCGGATTGATCTTTAGCGCCGGATTCATTCGAGCAATCATTTGTTTGTCCGCGCGAATCAAGTAGGCATCTGAACAAACAAAAAAGCCCTCAGGTAGAGGGCTCTTCAGAAATATGGCTCCCCGGCGCGGACTCGAACCACGGACCAATTGATTAACAGTCAATCGCTCTACCAACTGAGCTACCGGGGAATTGCTGCGCTTGTTGGCACAGGGCGCGCATTTTCCACTACCGTGCTCGACCAGTCAAGGTATCACACGACAGTCCCGATAGCCTCCTGTTTTCATCCTGCAAGAAGCGCTTACTTGACGTGGAGACAGCCCCTTATCCGGCCCATGGCATCTTCCAACACAGCGATACTGGTGGCAAATGAAATACGGACATGGCCGGGCGCAAAAAACGCCGATCCGGGCACGACGGCGACGCCAGCCTGTTCGAGCAGGTGGGTGGCAAAACCGGTATCGTCTTCGATGCCGTCGATGCTCTCGATCGCGCCGGACACATCGGCAAAGGCATAAAAGGTACCCGCACCGGCCAGGCAGGAAATTCCGTCCATATCGTTGAGCGCTTTGAGCACGAAATCGTGGCGTTCGCGGAAGGCCCGGTTCATTTTGGCGATACACGATTGATCGCCGTTCAAGGCCTCAACCGCTGCTTTTTGTGAAATCGACGATGGGTTCGATGTGCTTTGCCCCTGGATTTTTTTCATTGCCGCGATGATTTCGCGCGGCCCGCCCGCGTAGCCGATGCGCCAGCCGGTCATCGCATAACACTTGGATACGCCATTTATGGTCATCGTCTGTCCATACAGATCGGGGCAAGCGCTCACCAGGCTGCAAAATGGCTCGTCCGCCCAGTAAATATGCTCGTAAATATCATCGGTGGCGATCACGATGCCTCGATGGCGGGCCATCACCGCACCCAGTTCCTGCAATTCCACACGGCTGTAAGCGGCGCCGGTCGGGTTGCTGGGGCTGTTCAGGATCAGCATGCGGGTTTTTGGGGTAATCGCGGCTGCGAGTTGATCCGCCGTCATCTTGTATCCCTGGTCGGGTCCTGCATAGACGATTACCGGCTGGGCATCGGCCATCAGGACTATATCGGGATAGGAGACCCAGCACGGGGCCGGGATGATGACTTCATCGCCCGCGCTCAGGACCGCCTGGCAGAGATTAAAAATGGTCTGCTTGGCGCCAGCCGAAACCAGGATCTGGTCGCGTTGGTAGATAAGCTGATTGTCACGGCCAAACTTGTCGATGATCGCGTCTTTGAGTTCATCGATACCATCGATCGCGGTGTACTTGGTAAAACCATCCTCGATCGCCCGGGTTGCCGCCTGCTTGATGTGGTCCGGCGTATCGAAATCGGGCTCGCCGACTCCCAGTCCGATGACGTCCTTGCCCTGCGCTTTGAGTTCCCTGGCCCGCGCGGTCACGGCCATGGTCGCCGATGGTTTGACTTTTTTCACGCGGGCGGAGAGGGGCAGGCTCATTCGTTCTTTCCAGGTGGCATAATGCAGGGTCAGCATATTTTAGTGGCATCGCGATCAAAGGCAACAAACACTTTTCAGGCGTCCTTAGGAGCAAGCAGAGAGCCTGCCGGCATCGATGAATCAAGAAGACAGAAAATTCGTCCTGAGCTCTGATTTTGAGCCCGCCGGAGACCAGCCTTCGGCTATTGCCAGCCTGGTGCAAGGCCTCAACGACGGGCTGGCCCGGCAGGTCTTGCTCGGTGTCACGGGTTCAGGAAAAACTTTCACGGTGGCCAAGGTGATCCATGAGCTGCAAAGGCCCACGCTGGTTCTTGTCCACAACAAGACCCTTGCCGCGCAGCTTTATGGCGAGTTTCGCGATTTTTTCCCGAACAACGCCGTGGAATATTTTGTTTCCTACTACGACTACTTTCAGCCGGAAGCCTATGTGCCGTCTTCCGACACCTACATTGAGAAAGACGCCTCGGTCAATGCGCACATCGAGCAAATGCGTTTGTCGGCGACCAAGGCGTTGCTCGAGCGGCGTGACGTGATTATCGTAGCGACGGTCTCGGCGATCTACGGTCTCGGCGACCCGCAGGCTTATTTCAGCATGATATTGCACATGGTGCGGGGCGATCGCATAGATCAGCGAACCGTGCTGCGGCGGTTGGCCGAATTGCAATACAAGCGCAACGATGTGGAGTTGAGCCAGGGGACCTACCGGGTCCGTGGCGAAGTCATCGATGTGTTCCCTGCGGAGAGCGAACGCGAGGCGATCCGGATACAGCTTTTCGATGACGAGATAGAGACCTTGTCGTGGTTTGACCCACTGACCGGGGAGGTCTTGCGCGCTGTGCCGAGGATGACCATCTATCCAAAAAGCCATTATGTGACGGAACGCGATGTTTTGCTCAAAGCGGTCGATGAGATCAGGATCGAGCTGAAAGATCGACTCGAGGAATTGCGCAAGGCAGACAAGCTGGTGGAGGCTCAGCGGCTCGAACAACGGACCATGTACGATTTGGAGATGATCAGGGAACTCGGTTATTGCGGGGGCATCGAGAATTACTCGCGCTACCTTTCGGGCCGGGAGCCAGGCGAGCCGCCGCCGTGCCTGTTCGATTACCTGCCCGCTGACGCTTTGCTGGTGATCGATGAGAGCCATGTGACCATTCCGCAGCTAGGCGGCATGTCGCGTGGCGACCGTTCGCGCAAGGAAACTTTGGTCGAATACGGATTTCGCCTGCCATCGGCGCTGGATAACCGGCCGCTGCGCTTCGATGAATTCGAGGCCGCTTCACCGCAGACCATCTATGTGTCGGCGACGCCGCGGTCTTTTGAGCATGAACATTCCGATCAGCTGGTCGAACAACTGGTCAGGCCCACGGGTCTGGTGGACCCTGAGGTCGAAGTCCGGCCCGTCGCCAGCCAGGTAGACGACGTGTTGTCCGAGATCACTAAATGCGTCAAGCGCAATGAACGCATCCTGATCACGACCCTGACCAAGCGCATGGCGGAGGATCTGACCGAGTACCTGCACGAACATGGCGTCCGGGTTCGTTACCTGCACTCGGATATTGAAACGGTTGAGCGCACGGAGATCATTCGCGATCTGAGACTGGGTGAATTCGACGTGCTGGTCGGTATCAACCTGTTGCGCGAAGGTCTGGATATGCCGGAGGTTTCACTGGTCGCCATTCTCGATGCCGACAAGGAAGGATTTCTGCGTTCCGACAGCGCGCTGGTGCAGACCATCGGCCGGGCTGCGAGGAATATCAATGGCCGGGCGATACTGTATGCGGATAAAATTACCGGCTCGATGCGCAGAGCCCTCGACGAAACTGACCGGCGGCGGGCCAGGCAACAGGCCTTCAACAAAGAGCATGGTATCACCCCCAAAAGCATTCAAAAGTCGGTCGCCGATATCATGGAAGGCGCGCGTTCAGGAGGACCCGCCGGGGATCGGGCACGGCAGCAGAAAGTGGCGGAGGAAAGAGCCCGCTATGCGAACCTCACGCCCGAGCAAATGATTCGCAAGATCAAGAAACTGGAACAACAGATGCTCAGACACGCCAGGGACCTGGAGTTTGAAGAGGCTGCCGGGATCAGGGACCAGGTTGCCGAAATGCGGCGGGTTGGATTCGGGTTCCCCGAGCGCAAAGCCAGCTGACCGGGCGAGCCCATGGAAGAACAATTCAAGATGGCGGACAAAGTTGAATCGGGCATGGAATCAGCTTGCCGGGCGGAGGCGCATCCGGTATCTTTTAGCGCCCTCGGACAAGCCCAGGCAGACAATGGGATGTGCGAGCGAGGATTGCGGACAAGGGAACGACAGGCGCGTAGCTCAGTGGTAGAGCACTACCTTGACATGGTAGTGGTCGGTGGTTCGATCCCACTCGCGCCTACCAGATACCCGGGGTGTTCTCAGCGATAGAGAACGCCCCTTTTTGTGCTTTGACGGAAACGATTATGCCGGTCATTACGCTGCCAGATGGGAGCAAAAAAGAATACGCCAAACCAGTCAGCGTAGCTGCCGCTGCGGCGGATATCGGAGCGGGTCTGGCCAGGGCCGCGCTGGCTGGGCGTGTCGATGGCCGTCTGGTCGACACCGACCATGTCATTGCCGATGACGCCAGCCTGGAAATCGTTACCGGCAAAGACCCGGACGGCCTCGAAATCATTCGCCATTCGACTGCGCATCTGCTGGCCCAGGCGGTCAAGGATCTGTTCCCGAAAGCACAGGTGACGATTGGACCGGTCATCGAGAATGGATTTTTCTATGATTTTGCGTTCGAGCGGGCATTTACCCCGGAAGACCTGGTCGCCATCGAGAAAAAAATGCATGAACTGGTCAAGGCGGATCTGAAAATCAGCCGCGAGGTGTTTAACCGTGACGACGCGGTTGCGTATTTCCGTGGCATTGGCGAGGAGTACAAGGCGAAGATCATCGAACGCATCCCGGCAGACGAGGAAATCGGTGTCTATCGCCAAGGCGGCTGGAAAGACCTTTGCCGTGGACCGCATGTGCCCAGCACCAGCCGGCTGAAGGCGTTCAAGCTGATGAAAGTCGCCGGCGCCTATTGGGAAGGCGATTCACAAAACGAGATGCTGCAGAGGATTTATGGCACCGCGTGGGCCACCAAGGATCAGTTGAAGGCCCATTTGTACCAGCTGGAAGAGGCCGAAAAAAGAGACCACCGCCGCCTTGGCAAAGTGATGGATCTTTTCCATACCCAGGAAGAGGCGCCCGGTATGGTGTTCTGGCATCCGAATGGCTGGCAGTTATATCGCACGATCAAAAACTACCTTCGCGAGCAACTCTCCAGGCGCGGTTACCAGGAAATCCAGACACCCCAGATCATCGCTCGGTCGCTGTGGGAGAAATCCGGCCACTGGGACAAGTTTCGCGATGCCATGTTTACCACCGGGTCCGAGGATCGGGAGTTCGCGATCAAACCGATGAACTGCCCGTGCCATATCGAGGTCTACAAGCAGGGTTTGCACAGCTATCGTGAGCTGCCGTTGCGGCTGGCTGAATTCGGTTCCTGTCATCGCAACGAGGCCAGCGGGACGCTGCACGGGTTGATGCGGGTACGCGGTTTCGTCCAGGACGACGCCCACATTTTCTGTACCGAGGATCAGGTTCAGGCGGAGGTCTCGGATTTTATCGACCTGTTGTTCGAGGTCTACCGGGATTTCGGTTTCGACGATGTGCTGATCAGCCTGTCGACTCGCCCGGAACAGCGGGTCGGCGAAGACGCGCTGTGGGATCGTGCCGAGCAAAAGCTAAAAGACGTGCTCGAAAGCAAGAAACTCGATTACGAATTGGACGAAGGTGGCGGGGCGTTCTACGGTCCGAAAATCGATTTTTCGCTGCGCGACAGCATCGGTAGGGTCTGGCAGCTGGGCACCATGCAGCTCGATTATGCGCAGCCCGGTCGCCTGGGGGCGGTCTATGTCGCCAAAGACAGCAGCCGGCAGACGCCAGTCATGCTGCACCGGGCAATCCTGGGGTCGCTGGAGCGATTTATCGGGGTTTTGCTCGAGCATTACGCGGGAAACCTGCCGACCTGGCTGGCGCCAAGACAGACCGTTGTGATGGGGATTACCGACAGAAACTGCGAATATGTCACTAAAGTTGCCGAATCCTTGAGAAATCAGGGATATCGGGTCGATGAGGACTTGAGAAACGAGAAAATCGGCTTTAAAATTCGCCAACACACGATCCAGCGTATCCCTTATATGATTATTATCGGGGATCGCGAGCAAACAGCAGGAACCGTGGCCGTGCGCACGCGTGGCGGTGAGGATCTCGGTAGCATGAGTCTTGAGGCTTTTGCGCAGATTCTGACCGATGACATAGCGAGCCGCGGCCGCGCTGGTTTGGAGGACTAGCGAATCGCCACAGTAAAACGCGTCAGACGTAACGATGAAATCAGTGCGTCACAGGTCCGGGTCATCGATGCGGACGGGGAACAGGCAGGAATACTTGACCTGGAAGATGCCAAGCAAAAAGCTTATGACCTGGGCCTGGACCTGGTTGAAGTGTCGCCGAACGCGGAACCGCCGGTCTGCCGGATCATGGATTTTGGCAAATACTTGTTTGAGCAGAACAAGAAGGCTCATTCGGCGCGCAAAAACCAGCGGACGGTTCATGTCAAGGAAGTCAAATTCAGGCCGGGCACGGATGAAGGCGATTACCAGGTGAAAATGAAAAACCTGGTCAAGTTCCTAACCCAGGGGGACAAGACCAAGGTCACGCTGAGATTTCGCGGCCGTGAAATGGCGCACAAGGACCTGGGAAGAAAATTGCTGGAGCGCGTACGCAGCGATCTTGAGGAAATCATGGTCGTCGAGCAGATGCCTCAGCTGGAAGGCCGCCAGATGGTGATGGTTCTGGCGCCAAAGAAAAAGTGAGTGCTGGCCACGGCCGGTATTCCGCCTGCAGCGAATAGGCGCGAACAGGCTATAACGGAGTAAAAAAATGCCGAAGTTGAAAACCAATCGCGGGGCGGCCAAGCGCTTCCGCCGTACTGCAAAAGGGGGCTTCAAGCGGGGCCAGTCCTTTCGCAGTCACATTCTTACCAAGAAAAGCACCAAGCGGAAACGGCACCTGCGCGCGACCGAGCGGATTGCCGACGCCGACCTGAAGTCGGTACGCCAGATGCTTCCATACAGTTAAGCGAGGAGGGATAAACGATGGCACGAGTAAAACGTGGTGTTGTGGTCCGTGCTCGCCACAACAAAGTACTTAAGAAAGCCAAGGGCTATTACGGCGCCCGAAGCAAGATTTTCCGGGTGGCCAAGCAGGCGATAACCAAGGCCGGCCAGTATGCCTATCGCGACAGGCGTCAGCGCAAGCGACAGTTCCGCGCCCTGTGGATCACGCGGATCAATGCAGCCGCGAGGCTGAATGGTCTGTCGTACAGCCGGATGATAAACGGCCTGAGTCTTGCCGGTATCGAGCTGGACCGGAAGGTTCTTGCCGATATGGCGGTCCGTGACGCAGATGGTTTTGCGGCGCTTGCCGAACAGGCCAAGGCCAGCCTGCCAGAATAAACGCTGGTTTCAGCCCGGTCGGGCTGACGCGTTTTATCGAAAGGAGGAGGCCTTGGGGCATCCTCCTTTTTTTTAGGGGAGAGGGTAAGTGACGGATCTCGAACAGTTGCAAGCCACGGCGGAACAGGAAATCGCTGCCAGCGACAGTGTTCGTGCGCTGGATGACGTTCGGGTTCGCTTTTTTGGGAAAAAGGGCGAACTTACCCAGCAGCTCAAGCAACTCGGGAAACTACCGGCGGATCAGCGGCCGGCGGCCGGTCAGCAGATCAACCAGGCGAAGAAAATCCTGGCCGACCTGATCGATACGCGCCGGCAACAACTCGAATCCGCGGAACTGCACTCCCGGTTGCGCACGGAAGCTGTGGATGTGACCCAACCGGCGAGAGGGGAACAACCTGGCGGCCTGCACCCGGTTACCCGGACCATGCAGCGTATCGAAGCCATCTTCAGCGGCGCCGGTTTCGCGGTGCATACCGGCCCCGAGATCGAGGATGACGAGTACAATTTCGGCGCGCTGAATTTCCCGGACGACCATCCGGCGCGAGCCATGCACGATACCTTTTACCTTAAAGGCGGCATGCTGTTGCGCACCCACACCTCGCCGGTGCAGATCAGGGCGATGCAGGCGCACGGAACCCCGATCAAGCTGATCGCGCCCGGGCGCGTTTACCGCTGCGATTCCGACCAGACGCATACGCCGATGTTCCACCAGGTCGAGGGCTTGCTGGTCGACAAGGGGATCAGTTTTGCCAATCTGAAAGCGGTGCTCCATGACTTCGTCGAACGGTTTTTCGAGCGCAAGGTCCGCCTGCGTTTTCGGCCTTCCTATTTTCCGTTCACCGAGCCATCGGCCGAGGTCGATATCGAGTGGCAAAACGGCGGTTGGCTGGAAATCCTTGGCTGCGGGATGGTGCATCCGCAGGTGCTGATAAATGTCGGCGTGGACCCGGAGGAATACACGGGCTATGCCTTTGGCATGGGTGTCGAGCGGCTGGCGATGCTGCGCTACGGCGTCGACGACCTGCGCTTGTTTTTTGAAAACGATTTGCGTTTTTTGCGCCAGTTCAACTAAGGAAAACGGATGAACATATCCGAGCGATGGCTGCGTGAGTGGGTTAACCCGGACACGGATGCCGAGGGCCTGGCCCATCAGCTCACGATGGCGGGGCTGGAAGTCGACAGTGTGGCGCCGGTTGCCGCCGAGTTCAGCAAGGTCGTGATCGGCAAGGTGCTATCGGCGGAACCTCACCCGGATGCCGACAAACTGACGCTGTGCCAGGTCGATGCCGGTACCGGCGATGCGTTGCAGATCGTTTGTGGCGCTGCCAATGCGCGCAAGGGCATGAAGGCGGCAGTCGCCCTGGTCGGTGCACGCCTGCCCGGCGGGGTAAAAATCAGCGCTGCGAAGATTCGCGGCGTACGATCGCAGGGCATGCTCTGCTCGGCTCGCGAGCTTGGGCTTGGCGACGAACACGAGGGGGTCCTGGACCTGGATCCGTCAGCGCCGGTGGGCGAGTCTTTCCGCGAATGGATGAACCTGGACGATCGCGTCATCAAGTTCGATCTGACGCCGAATCGCGGCGATTGCTTTTGCGTGGCTGGCGTTGCAAGGGATCTTGCGGCGATCAATCGTCTGCCTTTGAACGAGCCGGAGATCAGCGATGTTCCCGAGCAGACCAACACGGTTTTTCCAGTCGATGTGATCGCCAAGGATGCCTGCCCGAGTTTCTCCTCGCGGGTGGTCAGCGGCATCCGGCCGGATGCGCGCACGCCGATGTGGATGTGCGAAAAGCTGCGCCGCTCGGGGCTGCGGCCGATCCACCCGGTCGTCGATGTCACCAACTATGTCATGCTCGAATTGGGTCAACCGCTGCATGCTTTCGATCTGGATATCGTGAAAGGCGGGATCCGCGTCCGCTATGCGGAAAAGAATGAAAAACTGACGCTGCTGGATGGTCGTGAAATCAGCCTCGATACCGACGTCGTCCTGGTGGCGGATCACGAACGGCCGCTGGCGATTGCCGGCATCATGGGCGGCGAAAATTCCGGGGTAACTGAACAGACCCGCAACGTCCTGTTCGAAGCCGCATACTGGTCACCGCCGGCGCTGGCCGGACGCGCGCGGCGTTTTGGTTTACATACCGATGCTTCGCTGAGGTTCGAACGGGGCGTCGATCCATGGCTGCAGCAAAAGGCAATACAACGCGCGACCGCATTGCTCATCGATATTGCCGGTGGTGAGCCCGGCCCGCTGTCGACAGAACGCTCGAACAAACACATGCCGGCACGCGATCCGGTCAGGCTGCGCGCGCAACGCATCGAGCGCGTGCTGGGCATGGAGATAGCGGCAGATGAAGTGGTTGCTATTTTGCGCGCGCTCGGCATGTCGCTCAGCGATGAAAAGGACGGCTGGATAGTTACGCCACCCGGTCACCGCTTCGACATCAGTATCGAGGAAGACCTGATCGAAGAAGTCGCCCGAATTTATGGATACGACCGGATACCCGAAACGCCGCCCAGAACGATCACCCATATGCCGAAAGTCACCGAGGGCAGGGTGGCGGAGTCACGGATCTGCTCAGCGCTGGTCGAAAGGGGCTACCAGGAAGCGATGACATACAGTTTCATATCGGCAGACCTGGACCGGCAGTTTGCCGGGGACGGAGCGCAGGCCGAGTTGCTGAATCCCATCTCGGAAGAACTGGCGGTGATGCGACGTTCTTTATGGCCCGGGTTGCTGGAAGCGCTGAGAAACAACCTGAGCCGGCAACAGGAACGCGTCAGGTTATTTGAAATTGGCATGAGGTATTACTCTCAAAAGACTGATTTTAAAGAGATTAATACTTTGTCCGGCGTCATCTCCGGTGGTCGCCTACCTGAGCAGTGGGGGTCTGCGGCTGAGCGCATCGACCTATTTGACATAAAGGGGGATTTGGAAGCCGTTTTGCGCCCGACGGGTAATATTTCCTCCGTGAACTACCGTGCCGAGGAAAATCCGGTGCTCCGACCCGGCCAAAGCGCCAGGGTTTTACTGGATGCCGAGCCGATCGGTTGGCTTGGCGCTTTGCACCCGCAGATCGTCCGGCAAATGGACATCGACCGTGATACGTGGCTTTTCGAGGTGGATATCGATGCTGCATTTACGGCGAAAATACCCGAATTCCAAGGGATTTCACGTTATCCGTCGATACGGCGCGACATTTCCATCCTGGTCCCCGAATCGGTCAGTATTGCTGAAATTCGGGAGACGGTGAGACAAGCCGCCGGTGAGTTGTTGTCCGAGCTCCTGATTTTCGACATTTACCGCGGTTCGGGAGTAGATTCTGGTCTAAAAAGCGTGGCTTTAGGCTTGATTTTACAGGATTATTCTCGCACCCTTACGGATACCGTTGGGGATGCCGTCGTACAGGCGGTTGTGGGACAACTGCACAAATCTCACCAAGCCAATTTACGAGAATAGACAAAAAAGAGAATCGAAATGGCGCTCACAAAAGCACAAATGGCGGAGGCACTGTTCGACGAGCTGGGCCTGAATAAAAGAGAGGCACGCGAGTTGGTGGATCTTTTTTTTGAAGAGCTTCGTGCGTCGCTATCCAGTGGCGAGGCAGTCAAATTATCGGGTTTTGGTAACTTTGACCTGCGCGACAAAAGCGAAAGACCGGGCAGAAACCCGAAAACCGGCGAGGAGATACCGATTACCGCTCGCCGTGTGGTGACGTTCAGGCCTGGTCAAAAACTGAAATCACGAGTGGAGGCCTATGCTGGAACCCGGGAATAACAACGAACTTCCGCCGATTCCGGGAAAGCGTTATTTCACGATCGGTGAAGTCAGCGAGTTGTGTGGCGTCAAACCACACGTGCTGCGCTATTGGGAGCAAGAGTTCCCGCAGCTAAAACCGGTGAAGCGGCGCGGTAACCGTCGGTATTACCAGCGCCAGGACGTATTGATCATCCGCCAGATTCGCAATCTTCTGTACGACCAGGGATTTACCATCGGCGGCGCCCGTCAGCAACTGACCGGCGATGCCGCCAAGATCGATATCAATCAGAGCCAGCAGATTGTCAAACAGATGCGGCTCGAGCTCGAAGAAATACTCAAGATTCTAAGACGCTAAGCAACTTCTCTTTTCGCTTTTTCTTCCTTCCAAACATAGGATTCGGTATCATGCCGGGCCTTCGCACATAGTCAGCGAAGACTGATCCGGTCGGGGCGTGGCGCAGCCTGGTAGCGCACCTGCATGGGGTGCAGGGGGTCGGAGGTTCAAATCCTCTCGCCCCGACCATTTATTAAAAAGCTAAAGGTGGGGCGTTCGGATTACCGGCCCTCAGGCACAGCCTTCGGGCGTTCAGCGGGGGAAGATCTGTTCGATCTTTTCTTTGCCGCCATGAAACCTCGACGAGTCCTTTGATTCATTGGCATACACGCCATCTTCTGCGTTTTAGATAAAGTGTTGCGTCGACCGGTTGAGGCAGCAGCCGAAAGAGGAAGTCAGAATCTAGTATTTTTAGCGTTTTTGACGTCTGCTTTGCCCTGTTTACGGCCATTTAGCTGTTAAAATGCTGAGGGGCCGTTAGCATTCAAAGTCGACATTCAAGTTTTACTGCCGATCGTCTATCACCAATCTGCCATCTCGATGGAGGGGAACATGAAATCAATTACTCTTTTAATTCTCCCTGCAATTCTCATTAGCTTCGGCTGCGCGCCGCCGGCGTCAGAGTCCACGGCGGAAACACCGGCCATCGATCTCGAGAGCGAGCGAGACGCGCTCATGGCGGTCGACAAAGCTTGGTCGGAAACGGTCGACGACATTGACGCATTCCTTTCGTTCATTGCGGACGGTGCCCACTTCATGCCGTTCGGCGCTCCGCTCGCTCAGGGAGACGCGATTCGCACCACATGGGAAGGTCTCATCTCCATGCCCGGGTTCGGTCTCGAATGGCACGCCACGGGTGCCGAGGTGGCAGCCTCCGGCGACATCGGATACACCATCGGAGCATTCGAGCTCACCGCCGAGCAGGACGGCACTACGATGCTCACCGAGGGGAAGTACGTGACAGTCTGGCGCAAACAAGCCGATGGGTCGTGGAAAGTTCAGGTCGACATCTTCAACACCAACGGGCCTCCGACGGCCGCAGAAGATTGAGATCAGAATTTTCGTAAGAGAAGAAAACGTCCGCTTCTGGCCGAAAGCAGCCGTTCTTTTTTATCCAGGCTTCTAGCATCTGAGCGGCCGCTTTCGGCCAAAAGCGGCCGCCCAATCTGGTTCCTGGCAGCCACGCCGCGGACTGATCAGAGCTCTCCGGCAGCCTTCAAGTCCTTGGCTCTCCCGGCCTGCAGCGCAAGATCCGCTTTTAGTTGCTGATGCAGGTTCTCGAATTCGGGACTGTCGCGAATTGAGTCCAGGTTTGGGTCGTGGTCAAAATAATACCAGATCAATACCCGCCATCCCTCGTCAATCGCCTCTCGCAACGCCTGTATCGCTCGCTGCTCACGCTTCTGAAGCGCATAAATTCGCACGTCCGCAATCCAATAACCGTTGGTACCGTGCCGATTTAGTGTCGCTATAACCTTGAGACTGCCGTTCAGGAGATCCTCTGCGCGGGCTTGCTTTCCGAGATGCATCAGAACAAGCGCCAGATCAACTGCGGCAGCATAATTTGAAGAATTTACAGCCGGTACTTCCGGCTCCGTGAGTTCCGGAAATGCTCTCGCATAACGCGAACGCGCGACTTCATATCGCCCGGCCGCAAGGTCAGCATTGCGAAGCAGATTCAGCCCCCCCCAGTTGCGCGGGTACATTTCGAGCATAGTTCGAGCATCTCGCTCTGCAGCGTCATCATCGCCCTGATACAAATTCAGAAGCAGACTGGACCAAACGGCCCAAAAAGTATCCGGATCCAGTTCCAGCGCCTTGTCTACCCAGTATTTCGCACTGTCTGGATCACCGATCTCCAGATAAGCGACCGTCTGCGCGGCCTGCAAACTAGGGCTGAGCGCATCTTTTTGTGCCGCTTTGTGATACCAAACCAGTGACTCGTCGGCGCGACCATATACAAGGTAGTGAATTGCGGCAATGTACACATAAGCGAATGCATGATCTGGCTCTATGTCTATAACGCGCAGATACCCGGCCAACGCTTCGTCGAATCTTCCCGACTCGTCATGAATACGGGCGATGTCATACATAACAGTTGCCGAGAACGGATCGAGTTCCAGCGCTTTTTGAAAAAACTCGAGAGCCTCTTCCAGACGGCCCTCCTGCCAGCGCAGCCGGCCATAAAAACGAAACACGCGAGGGTAGTTCGGTTGCAGCACGATCGCCTGCTTGAAAGCGGCTTCGGCGCCCAGCAGGTCTCCCTGCTGTCGTCTGAGAAATCCCAAGGTGGCGTGAGCCTGCCCGAGACTACTGTCGAGTTCCAACGCGCGTACCACCGGCGGTTCGGCGAGTGCGTTGCTTTCATCGGTTCGCAGGCCGCCGTAAAAATTTGCAGCAAGGGTCAGGTACGCATCTGAAAGGCCTACATATGCCAGCGCGAAGTTCTCATCTAGCTCAACTGCCATCTTGAAATAATCGATAGCCGCATTCAGTGATTCAACTGACTCGATGCCGGCTTGGTTTATACCCTTGAGATAGGCCGTGTAGGCGTCCAGGTTTCTCGTTGGCATCGACTCCAAGAACAGATTCTCTTGGGGTGTGAGGTTCGCCTTGAGTTCCTCTACGATCGATTCCACGATTTCAGACTGGATCGCAAATACGTTTTCGGCCGTCAGGGTTCGGTCATAAGTTGCTGCCCAAACGTGTTCGTCCATCCTCGCGTCAATTAACTGAACGTTGATGCGGATCTGATCGCCGGCGCGTTGCACACTTCCTTCCAGAACTTTGCTGACACCAAGTTCTCTACCGATTTCACGCGCTGTCTTCTTTGTATCTTGATATCGTTCTGTCGACGTCCGGGAAATGACTTTCAGAGCGGCAATCTTCGACAATCTCGTAAGCAGATCGTCCTGAATTCCGATCGCCAGAAAACTTGCGCTGCCTTTGTCAGCGCTCGTATTCTTGAAAGGCAATATTGCGATCGACTTCGGATCTACGATGGTCGCGATCAGCTGGTCTGACCGGGGTGCCCGGATCGTTGATATCTCGGTCCCTACACCGTACAGTGCCGCGGCAACGACGGCCGCCAATGCTGTCAGGATCAGAAAATCGGCGCGCTGCAATGAATGATCATCAGACGGATCGATGTCGGGTGTATGGATAATTCGACCGCCGACAATGTCGAAACGCCAGCCAAAAATCAGCGCAACCGGAATTCCAATTATAAGCCCGATCCAGATGTAGCGTAGCGCTGTCGACGGAATATTCCAGCTCTCGAATGCAAGATCGGCCACCTGCAAAACAACCCAGGCACCAACGATATACAGCGCCGCCGCGCGAAATACGCGGCGTCGGCGACACTCTGCAATGAACTTCTTCATGTGGCGAGCCAGCGGGTGATTCTGCCCAGTTTGAAAGATTGTACCGAAGTTGGATGCCGAAGCGTCCGGTTTGGGTCGTTAGCGGCCCCTCACGACTCTACCATCCCAAGGTCCGCTTTGGGTCGTTTGCGGCCCGTCGTCGTCATTCTAGCTCAACGGCCGCTTCCGGGTGTATTCCGGTCCTTCAACTCTCGATTTTTCATTTCGCGAATCTGAATGTCTGCTTTTCTCAACAGTGGCCGTTCAGAGCAACAAAATATCATTGAAACGACCGGCAGCTAACGGCTGCGGTTTCAACTGGTCAACGCAACACTTTAACTAAAACGCAGAAGATGGCGTATATGCTGATGAATCAAAGGAGACGCCGAGGTCTTGACGGAGGCAGAGAAAGTGGAGTTGTGGGACCGCTGAAAGCGAGCAGGAGCGCTGAAGTCGATTGGGCGAGCGTTTGATGAACCCTCATCGTCTGTTTATCACCAGTTGGTCCCGCACGGAGGGATCAAAACCCCAGCAGAGAGGATTAACGCATGTGTTGCGTCGATCGGTTGAAATCGCAGCCATTAGCGGACATTCGTGCCAACGCCGTCAGGCGAGCGCAGCGGCGCTTTTTTGGCGTCCGAGTGCATTTGCCTCGTTAGGCATTTTCTTTCATACCCGCTTTTTTACGCAATTTTGTCAAGGCTGTGCGCCATAAAATTTTAGGTACAGAAATGACGTTTCTAGGATTTTTTGCTGCTTGAAGCATTTCTGCTTTGGCAATTTTATAAACCGGCTCTGAAGCTTTTTCAGGATGCCCCGCGTCAACGGGAGGGTGGGGATCATACTCGATAAGGAGTTGAATAACTTCAGCTCGCTCTTGGCCACAAAGCTCTTTTACTACAGACAACGCCAGATCAATACCAGCTGAAACGCCTGCGCCAGTAATTATTTTTCCAGATTTCACCACTCTTTCATCTCTTCTAGAATCAGCACCAAAGTTATTTAGTGCTTTCTGCGCAATCCAATGAGTGGTAGCAGGATGACCTTCAAGGATCCCTGCAGCACCAAGAACCAAAGCACCTGAACATACTGACAATGTTAGTTTGCTAGTTTCATGAACTTTCTTTAACCATGCTATCAATTCTCCATCAGCCATTGCTGTAGTTTTATCTGCCGACGAGCCCGGAACCAAAACTATATCTGGGCTTGGAGTTTCATCATAAGAGTGTGTCGACCCCATCACCAGAACGCCATCTGTCGAGATTGGTTGCGGAGTACTACTTACAAATCGAATTTCAGCATCTGGAATTAAACGAAGAACCTCATACGGGCCAACAGCATCTAGTGCAGTCATTCCCTGATAAAGTACGATAGCAATTTGCATAAATATTTCCTTTTAGTGCCTAACAGCTAATTCTAACGCCAGAGCAACATATCACCGCCATTTTGGTACATATGAAGGCTGAGCTTGAATGTCTGTTTTGGGTCGTTTGCGGCGACCGAAGGAAGCGAACTGCATGCGCTGGTTAGGTGACAGCTTCGTTATGCTCCTTTAGCCAAGCACCCGTGGCACCTGCGACTATGGCAAGGACGAATGATTTGATAAGGCCGGTGTGCGGGCCACGAAAAACTTCAACGGCCTCAGAGACGCCACGGTCAATAAATCCAACAAGCACAAAGAACAAAATGAACGATGCAAAAACCAGCGCGCCGGAGGAAATTGCTGCAACTCGCACACCGGCAATCTTAGCTGTCCGATATCCGGCCCACAAAGGAATCGCTATTTGCATTGGCCATTTCGTATAGACTGAGATTTGAGTTGTCCACACGAGCTCGCCGAGTGCTTGGCCAGGGCCTCCAGAAAAATACTGTTGCACGGCTAACATCTCGAGCGCGGCCAAGGCATCCACCGCTTGACTCAAACGTGTTTCCGGGGTGATCGGCTGGCGACCGGCCATCGCCGTCAAGCGTTGAACGGTAAATGCAACGGCTTCGCGTTTGTAAGGCCAAGGAAATGCAGCTGTCAACGGATCAAGTTCCGCGAATTGTTTTGCTCTCACCAGGTTCTCAGTACGAGCAAGCAGACCAATTGGAATCTGGGCTGTCTTTTGTTCGCGGCGCAGCATTTGAATGAGCTCATTCGCAGAGGGAAAATCGAGAAAATCGCTAATCAGGATCATTTCCAGATCGGAATCCTCCATTGCGGCTTTCAATAAAGAACGTCCTGTGCTTGCCGACTCTCCGACCAAGCCCGCTTCTGACAATTGACCCACGAGCGTTTGCGCTTGCTCTGTCCTGGGATGACCGATCAAGACACGTCGCTCGCCAACCGAACTGACCAGAAACCCTAGGGCTTCCGGCAACCAGCTGGACCCCGGGTACGCGGTCGTCGGGTCGATCCGCAAGATTGCCTGCGCGGCGACGAATCTCAACCGACGGTCCCCATGCTTTAATGCGCGAACGAGCGGCTGCGGGCTTGCGTCGTCGGAATAAAGCAATTGATCGTCGCCGATTGCTCCCAATATTTCGGCAGCTCCGATCGCGGCGGGAATATGGTTGGTTTTCATTGCCTCAACAAACACGTCTTCCACAAACTCCGTCCCAGCTGCAACCGCTTCATCGTGCGCTGTACCAGGCCCCTGCTTCAATGGCCAATCCAATCCGACGACGAATTTCTCTGACTCCAGTTTCGTCATCAGAGACAGACGACGGTACGTTTCATTTTCGGGTGCGAGCGAAATCAGGTCCGCGGCGGCCCGGGACGCCTCGAGCAATGCGGCAACTTCCGCCGGATATCGCTGAGGCACGCTGACTTGATCATCCGAATTCCAATGCCACAACTCAATCATGTCGTCAGAATCTGGCTGCTTGGGAAAGACGCCCGAAAAGAACTTTTTTGCGCGGCGGTGGAGGAAACGCTCGGCATCCGCTTGAGTTGGTGTGTCGCCAACGATTCGCAATAGCGCCACCTCGGCGGCATGGCGGAGCCGCTGGTTGCTGTTCTTTTCGAAATAGATTCTGAGCAAATAGGGCATGGCGCTTCGCGCCTCCAAGCGTCCCAGCACCAACACCGCATGAGTTCGCAAATCGACATTCGGAGTCTCCAGTACGCCAATCAACGGATCGATTGAAGTTCGCCCCAGCGCTGCCAGTCCCGCTCGAATCCCCGCATGTTCCTGTGCCCGGCTTTTGTCGGCCAGAGCCTGAACCATCGGCACGACTGCGGCCGTGTCGGCTCGTCGCAGTTCCGAGATCGCCACTCGGCGAGGTCCCAAAGACGGATCGTTCAACTGTTTCACGAGTATGTTTAAGTAGTTTGGATCACGAGCGGCCTGATAGGCAGTCTCAAGCACTTTCCTGCCGAATTGAAGACCTTGGGGCGCTAGCGGTTTATAGCGACTCAATCCAATGAAGAATCCCGATCCGTACTGTCGATGCAGTGCAATCATCGCGTCTTTGTCGATGCCCGCGGCAATCAGCTTGTCTAGATATTTGCCCGCTTCATCAGGTCGACCCAAATCCATCATCGTTTGAATGGCTCGAGTCAAATCGGTAGGAGTCGTTGGATCGGCTTCACGGATTGCAAGAACCACGGGATCCCGTTCTTCGCCTGCGGGAGTGCCTGTCTTAGGCACGCCGATTGGCGGCTTTGGGTCGCCTGGCCCGCCAAATGGATCATCGACGTCGGGTTGGGCTGCCAATGGCAACGCCGCGCAAAGCACGACTGCGATTCCGCAGAATATCGATTGGTATCGTCGTTGTCGCATCATGGTGCAAATCCTACAGAGCTAACTTATCTTTCCAATTCTTAACCTGTTGTTGAACCTGTTTAGGCGCGGTTGAACCGTAACTGACAAACGCCTTGATCGCGTTGTCCACGCCCAGTACGTCAAAAACAGTTTCGTCCAAACTCGGATCAAACTCCTGAAAGTCCGCCACCGTGAAATCGCACAGCCTCACGCCACGGTTCAGCGCCCGCCGCACCATCTCCCCAACCAAATGATGAGCTTGCCTTTGAGGTGTGCCGCGCCGAATTAGGTATTCCATCAAAGTCGTTGCGTCGAGGTGCCCTTTGTCTAGCCGCTCGGCGATTGCCTCCCGATTCAATTCGGCGCCTGACACGATTGGCGCGGCGAGGCCCAAACACGCCTTCACCGTGTCCACCGAGTCAAACAAAGCAGGCTTATCTTCCTGCAAGTCGCGATTGTAGGCCAGCGGCAAGCCCTTCACGAGCATCAACAAGGTTTGCAAGTTACCGACGACGCGTGCCGTTTTTCCTCGTGTGAGCTCTAACACGTCTGGGTTGATTTTTTGTGGCATGATCGACGAGCCGGTGCAAAACTGGTCGGGCAGCGTGATGAAATTGAATTCCGTCGTCGACCACAAGATCCACTCCTCCGCCCAAGTGCTCAGATGCAGCGCGATTAGCGACAATGCAAAAGCGGTCTCCAACACAAAGTCGCGATCACTGGAAACGTCCAAGCTGTTTGCAGCGACGGATTCGAAACCCAATCGTTTTGCAACGTCTTGTCGATCAATCGGGATGGACGTTCCCGCCACGGCAGCCGTGCCCAAGCTAGACACATTGACTCGCCGCCGGCAATCCTCCAGACGCTGACGATCACGTTCAAACTTTTCACAATAGGCGAGCCAGTAATGAGGTGCGAGAACCGGCTGGGCTCGCTGCAA